>DATNJE010000165.1:0-10270 GCA_035604095.1 Terriglobales bacterium | reverse complement strand
GGATCCTTCAGCAGCAATCCCGCGCTGCCCTCGCCTGCCGCCAGCCGGTCGGAGATGGTCTTCAGGTTGCTGGTGATGTCGTCGAGCTTCTTGGCGAACTCCGGGTCGGCGGCGAACTTGCCCAGCGCGCCCTTGCCGGCGTTGACGTCGTCCATCAACTTGTTGGCTTTGGCGATGGTCTGGTTGGCGTTGTTGTACAGGCTGGGATCCTTGAGCAGCTTACCCACGGTGCCTTCGCCTTTATCGATCTGGTCCACCAGCTTGTTGATCTTGTTCACCGAATCATCGAGCTTGTTGTAGAGCTCGTCACTGTTGATGAGCTTGCCGATCGAGCCCCGGCCCTCGCTGATCTGGGCCACCAGGCTCTGCACCTGGGTGAGCGTGGTGTTGAGCCGGTTATAGAGCTCGGGATCGTAGATCACCTTGCCGATGGAGCCCTCGCCGCGTTCGATGGCGGAGACGATGCGGTCCACGCGCCGCACCAGGACGTCCACATTCTGCAGGGTGCCGCTGCTGGCGCGAATCACGTCCTGAATGGCCGGTTGCCCCTCGGTCTTCAACTCGTCGCCGGTCTGCGCTTGCGGTCCCTTGGCGGTCTTGTTGCTGATATCGACGAAGGTCTCGCCCAGCACGCCGGCGGTGGAGAGAATGGCGACCGAGTCCTTGTGCAGCGGGTACTTGTTGGCGACCTTCAAGGTCACCTCCACCGGGCTGAGCGGGTGAGAGGGGACGACGCCGATCCGGCTGACATTGCCGATGTCCACGCCCTCCAGGCGCACCGGAGCGCCCACGCGCAAGCCGGCGGCATTCTCGAAATACGCCTTCAGCATCAGCGTCGGGGTGAACAGCCCGCGGGTCCCGGTCATGAGGAAGACAAGAACGGCGAAGACGATGCTGGCGATAAGCACTGTCAGGCCTACGCGCAATTGCGACCATCGAACCTGCTTCTGTGTTGGCACTTTGCCCCCGCGGCCGCACTCCGGCGACCCAACAGCGCCGAATAATATCAGATGCACCCCGGAAAGCGTCAGCCCAGACTGGGGCGCCAGGTGAAGGTCAGCAGGATGGCCGCGAGATAGGCCGCCGCGCCGCCGGCCAGCGCCGCATTGAGCCCGAACTGGATGGCCACCATCACGGCGGCCACCGATCCCAGCACGCTGGAAGCGGCATTCATCGCCCACGCCCACTCGATCGCGCTCGCAGGTGGCCGCTGTAGGGACGTTGCTGGCAACGTCTCCCCGGCGATCTGCCGCAATCCTGTCGGGAAAGGCATGCCCATGACGAAGCCGAGCGGCGCCAGCAGGACACCGCTGATCGCCAGCTTGGCCGGGAACGGCAGACCGACCAGCGTCCCCAGAGCGCGCGGAAGAGCGAAAATGTACGCCACCACCAGCAGCGCGATCACGGCCAGCGCCGGGCGGACCTGCGCGGTCCTAGCCAGGATCCGCCGCGAGGACGCGCTGCCCGCGCCGCTGGCCAGCAGCATAAGAAACACCACCACCGTGAGCGCATAGGTGGGGTGCCCGAGAAACAGGACGAAGCGCTGGATGAGGGCGATCTCCACCAGTATGTACCCCAGGCCCAGCGCGACAAAGTAGAGCAGCGGCACCAGGTGCTGTCCGTGCGCTTCCCCGTGCAGCGCCAGCGGCCCGATGAGGAATACCACAACCGCCACCAGTGAGATCACCAGGACAATCCCCAGCACCACCACCCCGAGATTATTCTTCCAGTCCATGCCGCGGCCGCTGGCGTGGAGCACGTTGCGGACGGCGTCTCCCGTCTTGAAGGTAAAGAAGAAGAAGGGCGCGTTGTCGCTGACGGGCGCGATGTTGAAGGGATAATTGCGGATGAACTCCCGCCGCGGGCTGAAGCGCACGTCACCGAGAGACGCCCGCTCGTGCAGCAGAATTAGCCGCTGGAAGGGAGCAACGGCTTCGCCGGTGGCGCGCCGTTCCTCCCTGAGTTCCCTCAACCCAGGTTCATCAATGCAGTTCCCGCTCCACCCCGAGGCAAAATCCTTTCCGTCGATTGTCTCGGTGCAAATTTCATTCGTCAGGCTGGCGAACAGCGTCGGCGTGTACAGCGGATACAAGTCTTCATTGTCGCGGATGTGCTGGAGCACCTCGCGCTCTTCATTCCAGGTGAACGGCGTCTTCTTGGCCAGCACGGTAACGGGTCGGCCGTCTTCATCGAGTGGGCCGTCGGCGACCACGATGAAGTGCTTACGCACGTCCTGCACGCCCATGGCTTCCAGCGCGTCGATGGCCTGCGAGACCACGCGCAGCGCCTCGCGCGGGCGGCGGAACTCCCAGCGTGTGATGGCGATGAAGCCCTCGGGCTGGAGGTGGTCGAAGTATTCGCGGAAGGCCTCCACCGTGTAGAGGTTGTTCTCGCTGAGCGCGAAGGCGCCGGCGGCGGTGGAGGCCCAGGTATCCACCAGCGTCATCTGCACCACATCGAACTTGTCGAGGCTGCCGCGGATCCACGAGCGTCCGTCGCCGACGTGCATGTGCACCTGTGGCAGTTCGTAGAGGTGAAAGCTGTAATCGGCGTAGAGGCCGCGCATGATGGTGTCGGCGATCAGAGGATTAATCTCGATGGCGGTGACGCTGGGGCTGCCGTTGGCCACGGCGCGCAGCACGTCCACCCCGCCGCCCGGCCCGATGATGGCGTACGCGCCCCGCGGACGCAGCACGTTGGCGACGGCCGGCGCCGCCGACATGAGGTCCTCTTTCCAGTTGTAGCCCGGCTGGCCGCCACCCACGTGGTCGGCGCCTTGCGCGGGCGATTGCGTCTCCCCCCATTTCTGCGGGTCCACGTTCATGATGGCGGTGGAAGCATCGGCGTCGATCACGATGTACTTGCCGGTGCCGACTCGGTCCACTTCCACCCGCGAAAGAGCGTTCCAGCGGGCGAACAACATCCAGGGCTGATCGCGCCGCATGCCCTTGGCGTAAATGATGTCGATCAGGCGCCCGGAATGATTGGCGGCCAGGAGAGCGATGAGCACGAGCGCCAGCACGACTGCCAGCCGGCGCAGCCTGCCAGAGTCGGTCCAGATCGCCGCCGCGCCTGCCATCGCCAGCGCCGCGCAGGCGACCGCGTTCGGTCCGCCCACCCAGTTCAGCAGCGGCACCACGGCCAGGCAGGAAATCGCCCCGCCGACCAGGTCAGCGCCGTAGAGCTCGGTGATCCGCCGGGTCTCCCGCGCAAACACCGACGAGAACAGCACCCCGGTGAGGAAGAACGGCACCGCGGCGGCGACGTACATCAGGCTCAGCCGTCCGAAGTTTGCCCAAGCCAAGTTCAGTGACACCGGGACGTGCAGCACCACTTCCAGAGCCAGGACGATGACGACTGCATTGATGCCGCACAGCACAGCGCCCAGCCCCCGCAGCGTCCAGCGCGTCAGCCAGCGTCGGCGCAGATAGGCAAACACGCCGCCGGCCCCGAGTCCCAGCAGCGCGATGGAGATGGCGAGGAACGCGAAATGATAGAAGAGCACCACCGAGAACAGCCGCGTTAGCGCCAGTTCGAGCAGCAGGCTGGCAAAGCTCGCCAGGCCGACGCCCGCGATCAGCACATGCCGGTTGGTCTCAAGTATGTTCGCGCTGCGGGGGAGAACGGCGGCTTGGCTCATCGGGAGAGGTCAGTCCTCGAGGATCACTTGCGCGATCGCCTGCTCGGCGGTGTGGGAGAGCGAAAGCGACGTCCGCCGCACGCCCAGCTTGGCGGCGAATTCGGCGGCTTGCCCACTGAAGCAAAGGGTTGGCCGTCCGCCGGGCTCGCGGCTGACTTCGACGTCCTTCCAGGTTACGCCGTGGCGCCATCCCGTACCGATGGCCTTGAACCCGGCTTCCTTGGCGGCAAAACGCGCGGCAAAGCGCTCCATGGCATTCTGCTTCGACTGGCAATATCGAATCTCGCTGGCGGTGAACACGCGATTTAGGAAACGCTCGCCGAACCGCTCCACCGCCGCGGCGATGCGCGGGACTTCGACGATGTCGATGCCGGTGCCAACGATCACAGGAAAGCTAAGATAAATTCATTTCGCCGCGGATGCACGCGGATTCACGCGGATCTTGGACAATCATTCTGATCCGCGTTCATCCGCGTCTATCCGCGGCGAAGTTGGTACTGCGTCTCGCCCGCATGCCTGCACATCCAAGGAATTGCGCATGCACTCGCTGGCCACAGTCGCCGAAGCTATTGGCGGTACCACCAAGAAGACGGAAAAGGTCCGCCTGCTTGCTGAGTATTTCCGCTCGCGCTTAGTGGATGAGGCTGCGATCTCGGCCGTATTCCTCTCCGGGCGCGCGTTTCCTGCCTGGGAGGAAGTCACGCTGCAGGTGGGCGGGGCGCAGCTCTGGCGCGTGGTCGGGACGCTGGCGCACAAGAGCGAAGCCCTGCTGACGGCCGCCTATCGTCGCCACGGAGACCTTGGCGCCGCCGCGTATGAAGTCCTGCGATCGGTGGCGCCGGCCCAGAGCACGCTCACCGTACTCCAGGTGGCGGAAGCTTTCCGCGCCATCGCGCGCGCTTCCGGTCCCGCCGCGAAGTCGGCTCTGGTTAAGGGCCTACTCGATCAGGCGACGGCGCTCGAAGCCAAATACATCGTCAAGATCATCACCGGCGAGCTGCGCATCGGGCTGAAGGAGAGCCTGGTGGAGGAAGCCATCGCCAAGGCTTATGGCGCCACGTCCGCCGGAGTACAGCGCGCCAACATGCTGTTGGGCGACATCGGCGAGACCCTGCGCCTGGCCGCCGCCGCGCGTCTCGGCGAAGCGCGCCTGCGCCTGTTCCATCCCATCGGCTTCATGCTCGCCAGCCCGGTGGAGAATGCCGAGGAAGCTTTCACCTATTTCGACCATGCCGCGGTTGAGGACAAATACGACGGCATCCGCGCGCAGGCTCACATCGCGGCTGACGGCGTGCGCCTGTTCTCACGCACGCTGGACGAACTCACGGAATCCTTTCCCGAGCTGGTCGCGCCGCTCAGCACTTTCGCGGAGACGCTCGTGCTCGATGGCGAGATCGTGGCCTGGGACGCCGCCGAACACCGTGCGCTTCCGTTCTCCGAACTCCAGAAGCGGCTGGGACGGAAGAAAGTCAGCGAGGCCATCCAGCGCGAGGTGCCGGTGGCCTACGTTGTCTTCGATGTGCTCTATGCCGGCGACGCGCTGGTGATTGACCGTCCTCTGCGTGAACGCAGCGCGCTGCTCGACCGCATCTTCGCCGCTGCACGGCGCCCAGTCACAGTCCAGACTACCGACGTCCAGGGCCGCCTCACATTCGAATCAGCCGTAGAAGCTCATGCTGACGCGAATTCCGCGGCGCAGGTGATCCGCGCGCCCGTGACCGCTGCCGATTCGCCTGAGCACTTGGCCGAGATGTTCGAGCAGGCGCGCGAGCGCGGCAACGAAGGCTTGATGATCAAAGACCTGGAATCGCCCTACACGCCCGGACGGCGCAGGCACGCGTGGCTCAAGCTCAAGCGCGAGCTGGCGACGCTGGACGTGGTGGTCACGGCCGTCGAATGGGGACACGGCAAGCGCGCCAACGTGCTCAGCGATTACACGTTCGCGGTGCGGGACGGGGACAAGCTGCCCAACGTCGGCAAGGCCTACTCCGGCCTCACCGATGCCGAGATCGCCAAGATGACCAAGTGGTTCCTGGAACACACCCTGGCCGACCAGGGCTTTGTGCGGCTGGTCGAGCCCAAGGTCGTGCTTGAAGTCGCATTCAACGCGGTGATGCGCTCCGACCGCCACGAGAGCGGCTTCGCCCTGCGCTTTCCGCGGATCTTGCGCCTGCGCGACGACAAGTCGCCGGATGAGATCGACACGCTGGAGACGGTGAAGCAGATTTACGAGCGGCAGAGATTCCCGCAAAGTGTGTGAGGGAAGTTGCCAGAGGCTCTTCTGATTTATCATTTCCGAACGCGAAGGCCCTCGCCACGTTCGTTGGAATGTCGATACTACATGGCCCGAAGACACGCCAAAATGCACGCGACTATTGTGCAAATCATCTGCGTCGCAGTCCTTCCGCTCGCGGTGACACTTTCCGCGACCGCGCAGATCGAGACGCCGCTAATCATCTCCCGGAAATCTGTCCTGAAGGGCAAGCTGGCAGACTTGGCCGCATTTGGAGGTGCCAAAGAGACTCTGCAGGAAATATCTTCACGCCCACCAACCGTAGGTATGGGAGCGCCGTAAACTCAGTGCTCAGGATTGCACCGGATGCTGTGTCATACAGTCAGTTCTCCATCGATCCACTCCCCCAATTGGAAGACGGCGATATCACTGATTGGGTTCTGGAGCCTAACGGCCATATCTACGCGCTGGCGCGTCGAGTATTGAAGTATTCCGACGTAACGGTTCCGATAGAGTTCGGGGACACCTTCATCGTTCACTGGGATCCGAGCGGCAAACTTGTAAACCAGGTTCGTCTTGCACTCGACGCTAATGGATTCAGCCCAACCGGCCTCGCGTTGCTGGCGGGTGGGGACTATCTGATCGTCGGGTATACACGCATAGGTGACAAGATCAGAGTCCTCGCACAATCATTCGGTGTAAACGGCGGTCTAATGAATAAGCTGGACCTCGGACATGACGGTACGAAGGCATCTAAGGGAAGGACAGTCCGGAGTAAGCGCGTGTATCATCCGATGGCAGTCAAAGCAAACGGCTTAATATACGTTTTGCGTGGCACGACCACCGAGCCGGTGTATGTCTTTTCCGAAACTGGTAGCCTCGAGGGAACGCTCTTATTGAAGTATCCCGGATTAGAGTTCGACTCGCCACACATCTTCAAGAACGATCTCATCGTGCATGCACACAGGCCGATTGCTGACAACGTGCCGACGTTTACCTTCCGGTCAGGCCCTGGACGGGTCGACTATCCTGTGTTTGATCTGCACACGGGCGAAGTAGTCCAGGAGTATTACTGGAACGAGGAAACGATCGGACTTGTGTGCTATACGCGTGATGTTCTGACGTTTATCGGCCAGGATGTGAGCTCAACTCCCACTGTATGGGCCATTTTCTTCGCGAAGCCTGGACGGCCGATGAAGCAGAATGATTCACGGGCCAAAAAGGTTCAAAACTCGCGAGTTTTGGTTGCGAACTGGCCTAGGAACCAAGAGCCTGTAGCTACTCCACCACATTCACGTTGAACGTCGTCTTGCCCGTCTTCCCCTCGGCGCTGGCGGTGACCACGACCTCCCATTCTCCGGCCATGCTGAAATCGGCGGCGCCTTCGTACTCGCCATTGCCCGCCGGCTTGAGCGCGAACTGGTTCTTGCCCATGTCCATCAGCGGCATGACCAGCGAGGCCTCGACCTGAGCGCCCTCCACCGGCGTGCCGAGCGTCTGCTTCACGGTGACGCGGAAAGTCGTCTTCCTGGCGAACTTGGGCTGGGCGGGATCCATGGCCAGCGCCATGATGAACGCCGAGCCGGGCGCCGCCTGGGTGCTGATGATGGCGCTCTTCTCGCGCGGCGTCGGCGGCGCGGGTTCTTTCTTCTTGCAGCCGGCAGCGAATAAAAGCGCGAAGGCGAGCAGACAGGCTAAGAGACGAGGGGCCGCTCGAAATCGCAAAAAACAGGTCCCTCGACTCGGGCCAGCCAACGCATCAAGCCAAAAGCAGGCTTGATGCATCATTGGCTGGTCCTCGCTCGGGATGACAATTCAGAATTATTTTCGGCCATGAGCGATGCAAGCTAGTGCTGATGTGAGTGTCTGTCCTCGACCACGGCCACGCAGCCGTGCGCCACCTCGCAGACCACGTGTTCGAACTGGATGGTGGTGTGCTCGATCTTGAAGTTTGCACGCAAGCGCTCCTTCACCTCGCGCAGGATCTGCTCGCTTTCCGAGGGCGGGATGTCCGGGATGGAGATGTGGCAGGAAAGCGCGTGGCTCTCCGAACCCAGGCTCCAGACGTGCAGGTCGTGGACGCCGTTCACGCCCTGGATCGCGGCGATCACGGCGGTGATGCGTTCCAGCTCCATGCCGCGCGGCGTGCCTTCCAGCAGGATGTTGAGGGTCTCGCGGATGATCTCCCACGACGACCACAGGATGAGCGCGCCGATAGCCAGGGAGAGCGCCGGGTCGATCCAGGTCTGGCCGGTCAGCAGGATGCCGACGCCGCCCACGATCACGGCGGCGGTGGAGAGCGTATCGCCCAGCATGTGGAGGAAGGCGCTGCGGATATTGACGTCGCGGCTGGAGGCCCACAGCATGGCCGCAATCACGCCGTTCATCACCACGCCGGCAGCCGCCACCCCGATCATCAGCCGCGGCGCCACCTGCGCCGGCGCGTACAGCCGGTGGCCCGCTTCCCAGAAGATGAAGAACGCCACCGCCACCAACGCCAGCGCATTGACGAATGCGGCCAGCACTCCGGCGCGCTGGTAGCCGTAGGTCTTGGTCGAGCTCGGCGGCAGCCCTTGCACGTACACCGCGAACCAGGAGAGCAAGAGCGCCAGGAAGTCCGAGAGGTTGTGTCCGGCCTCGGAGAGCAGCGCCAGGCTGTGCGCGCGCAGTCCCGCCCCGACCAGCAGGACGATGTAGATCAGGGTCGCCAGCAGCGAGAGGCGCAGGACCTTGGAGGTCCGCTGCTGGGCGTGGGTGTGCATAGGCTCAGTCTAACTCACTGGCCGCAGTACGGATCACCCCCGCTTAGTGACAAAGCGGATGATCTCGTTGCGGGTGAATCCTGCCTCTTTGAGTAAGGCAAGAAGAGTTCCCTTTGGGATATCGCGATTGTGCCGTGGAACCACCGCGCGCTTTCGGGAAGCCGGGTCGTAATAGATGAAATGGCTTCCCGAAACGTGGTCGAGGACGAAGCCGTGTTGCTCCAGGAATCGGACGAGCTGGTGTGGTTTAACGGCCGGGAGTCTGGACATATTCAAGATCCAGGGAAGCCACTAGAGTTTCCTCGTCCGTGGGGATGGGCTCTTTGTGCTTCCTCAGGCTCTCGATGTAGCCGGAGATGGCGTCTTTGACCATCTTGCGGGCCTCGACCAGCGTGCGTCCGTAAGTAATGCACCCGGGCAGGGCAGGAACCAGGGCTGTAAACCCGCCTTTCGGCTCGGGCCTAAGGATGATATTGAAGTGGTAACGAGTTTTCCGCATCGGTTACGGGGATTCTATCCCGCTCGGTGTAGTTTGGACAATCTGCAGAATCACCGCTTGAGCAGGTCCACTGGCTCGCGCACGTCAGTGACGCGGAAATGGCGGGCCAGCGTGGGATAGCGCTGCGCCACGGCTTGATACATATCAAAGGCGATTTTTCGATACGAAAAATGTCCGGCGGCCCCAGTGCGCAGCTCGGAGATGTAGGCCGCCTCGGCAAAATCCATCTTGAACAGCGTGCGCTTGCGGAAGGCCAAGGGCAGCAGGTAAACAGCGTCGGTGCACGCGTCCTCGCCGGCCATGCGCTTGAGTTCCGCGACCGCGTCCTGCACGCGCTCCATGGCATCGTCATAGCGCCGGCGCAGGCCGGCGGCGGCGAGTTCGTCGGGAGCTTCGTAGCCGTGCTCGTCGGTGAACGGCTGGTGGATCTGCACGCAGCGGCGATGGCGGTGCAGATCGCGGAAGCCGCCGATGTCCATGAGGATGTCGAAGCGCAACGTCTGCCCGGCGCTGAAGGCGCGCAGCAGCTCATCGTGGTCGCCGCGGTGCTTGACCCCGAGGTCGACGATCTCGCGGCGTTCGCCGGCGCCGAGCGTGGCCACGCGCTCGCGAATCTGCCGGTAGGGATACGCGCAGTGCTCGTAGAGCAGCGTGGTTGCGATCTCGACTTCGAGCGGCTCATCGTCCAGCAGATCGACTGCGGGCGCGGGCGCAATGGCAGCGCCGGCCATGAGTTCGGCGGCGGCCGCTGCCAGTTCCTCGCGGCTGCGCATCAGGTAAGGACTCGCGTCGGCATACTTGACCAGCGTCGGCGCCGGCCGCACATCCTTCATCAGCAGGTCGTAGACGTTGTTGCCCCAGCCGTCGTCGCGCGCGCGAATTTCTTCCCACAGCTCGCGAAGCGCATATCCATTCGCGTTGTAGGCGGGATTGCGCGCCGCTTCCTTCAAGCTCTCCCCTAGCGCGCGCACCTCGGGGAAGCGGTCGGAGAGCAAGCGCGAAATCTGGCTCTCCAGGGTGCGGGCATTGACGATCTGCCCGAGCGAAGTGTTGGTGGCCAGCGGCAGCAGGTAGCGCGCGACGTCGAAGGCGCGGGCGCGCAGGGTGCGGTCGTACGCCTCCTGCTTCATGTCGAT
>DATNJE010000164.1:0-20374 GCA_035604095.1 Terriglobales bacterium | reverse complement strand
CAAAGAACTCACTTCAACTGGCGCGGCCGTCGGGACGGTCTCCTACATGTCGCCGGAGCAAGCCCGCGGGCAGCTCGTGGACGCCCGGACGGACCTCTTTTCCACCGGCACGGTGCTCTACCAGATGGCCACTGGAACGCTCCCCTTTCGGGGAGACACCTCGGCTGTCATCTTCGACGCCATCCTGAACCGCGACCCCAGACCGGCTGCCGAGCTGAATCCCATGCTGCCTGCTGATTTTGTGCGCATCCTGGAAAAGACCCTAGAGAAGGACCGCAATCTGCGCTGCCAGACGGCCACCGAGCTGAAAACCGACCTCAGCCGCCTCAAGCGCGACCTCGAATCCAGCAAACGGCGCGCGAAGGAGAAGACCGATTCGGATCCCAGCGTCCAGAAGCAAACGGGAAAATCCGTGGCCGTTCTCTACTTTGAAAACCTAAGCGGCGCCAAGGAAGACGAATACCTGCGCGACGGCATCACCGAGGATGTCATCACCGAGCTCTCCAAGATTCGGGGACTGAACATCTTTTCGCGCCCCACCGTTCTAGCCTTCCGGGACAAGCCGGTGACCCCGGCACAGGTCGGCCAGCAGCTCGGCGCGGCCTATGTCCTCACCGGTACCTTGCGCCGCTCCGGCGCCCGCCTTCGCATCAACGCCCAGCTGGTGGATACACACACCGACTTTCCGCTCTGGTCGGAGCGCTTTGACCGCGAGATGAAGGACGTCTTCGAGGTCCAGGACGAAATGGCGCGCAAGATCGCCGAAGCCCTCCGCGTCACGCTTTCCCCCGAGGAACTTGAGGCCTTGGCCGTCAAGCCCACGGAAAACCTGCAGGCCTACGACCTCTACCTGCGCGGCAAGCGCTACGCGCGGCGCCAGACCCGCCAGGACCTCGAGTTCGCGCTGCAGATGTTCGAAAACGCCGTGGCCATTGACCCCAGCTTCGCCCTGGCCTATGCCGCCTGCGCCAACGCCTGCGCCATGTTCTTCTGCAACTACAGCCGCGATCAAGTGTGGGTGGAGCGCGCGCGCGAGGCCTCCGGCAAAGCCGTCGCTCTGCGCTGGGACCTGCCCGAAGTGCAGGTCAGCCAGGCCTGGGTCCTCTACGCCGCCGAACTGCACGACGAAGCCGTGCGCATGGTCAAGAAGGCCATCGAACGCAAGCGCGATTGCGAGGGCGCCTACTACCTGCTCTGCCGCGCCCTGTTCGCCGCCGGACGCTACCAGGAGATTCTGGACGTCGCGGAAGCCGCCATCGAAGCCAGCGGTGAGGACTACAACGCTTACGTGCCCATCACGAACGCTCTCGGCGCCATGGGCAAAGAAGAAGCCAAGCGCAACATGACCCAGCGCAGGACAGCGGCGTTCGAAAACCACTTGAAACAGGTGCCCGAAGACGCGCGGGCGCGCATCCTGTTGGGTGCCGACTACGCTTTCTTGGGACGGCCGGAAGACGCCCTGCGCGAACTCAACCTGGCGGTGACCTTGCGCGCCAACGAAGCCTCGATTCTGTACAACGCGGCTTGTGTGTACTGCGGCCTGAACAGAAAACCGGAGGCCCTGGAGGCCCTGCGCAAAGCCTGGGAAGCTGGGTTCAGGGACTCGGTGTGGGCTCGCCGCGATCCCGACCTCGTCCTTCTTCATGATGAGCCGGAGTTTGACCGCCTGTACCCGGAAAAGCCTGCGTCACCGCCCGCCGCCGATTAGAACTGGGCCAACTGCCCACTCGTCGGCTCGCTTCAACAGAACCAGGGCTCGGTCAGGTAAGGGATGGTGGCGCGCGCGGCCGCCGGCGGCATCACCGGAATCGTTTCCTCAAGATCCGCGCCGCGTGCGCGCTGCGTCAGCTTCCAAATGTTTGCGAAGATCTCGCCGCGGCCAGTTCCCTTCTTGCTCTCGCGCTGCACCATCTCTTCGAGTTCGCGCTGCAGGTCGTCCACGCGCGGATCAGGGCTGCGCCACGGATACATCAGCCGCTCCGGCTCAAACGCTCCTAGCTCGACAGCATAGAGGTCCGTGATCTCCAGCAGGCGTGAGCCCGCGGGGATGAGCAGGCGAATGGTGAGCTGCACCGGCGGCACGTGCTCGATCAATTCCAGCTTGGCGATGGTGCTGAGCAGCTCTTGGTGGCCTTCGAGCGTGGTCCACGGGGTAAACGGCACGAACGTGGGCACGAGGAACAGGCCGAGCGCGCGCATCAGCATCGCCAAGTGGATGAAGTCGGCGCGCGAGTGCCCCTTGTCCAGCATGCGCAGCACGCGATCGTCCACCGACTCGACCGCCGTCGTCACAAAGGCGCAGCCCGTCTGGCGCAGCACCGGCAGCAGCTCGCGCTGCTCGAGCAGATGTTCGACCTTGATGGTGACGTCGTAGGAAAGCTCGGGAAATTCGCGGTGCAGCGCCCGCACGATCTCGACCGCGTGCGTTGGCCCATTGAAGAAATCAGGATCGCCGAAGGTGATGTGCTGCGCACCGGCCGCGACCTGGCGGCGGATGTCCTCCATCACGACGTCGCGGCCGACGATGCGAAACTTGCCGTTGTACACCGGCACAATGGGACAGTGGCGGCAGCGGTGCTTGCATCCGCGGCTGGCCTCGGTGTAGCCGACCACGCGCGTCGAGCCATCGGGCAGCGTCAGGCGCGCGTACTTGTCGAGCTGCGGCAGACCAGCGCGATCCGGCACGAGAAATTCCTGGCACTCGAGCGAGATTTCCGGCTCGGCTTGCGGCAACTTCGTGAGATCGCCTTCCGTCTCCGCCAGCCGCCGTGCCAGGCTGCGCAGTCCCGCCTCGAATTCTCCCCCCAGGATGGAGGCGACACCCAATCCGCGCAGCAGATCGGCGTTCACCGGCGCGTACAGCCCATAGGCGCAGAGATGCGTGCGCGGGTTGAGCGCGCGTACTTTCGCCAGCGCGCGCACTCCAAGCCGTGTTGCCGTGTGCATGGGAAGGAAAATGCCGATGAGATCGGCACGCCGGACCGAATCCTCGTCCAGGGTTTGACGCGAGAGGTCGAGCAGGTGGACGGAGTGGCCGTCGGCGCGCAACCAGGCTGCCGGAGAGGCGAGCCCGAACGGCTGCCTTCCCAATTCGTAGGTCGAGATGAGCAGCACACTGAGGTCGCGCATGCGCCGCAGCCTAGGCTTTGGTCTTGGGAGGCACGTACCCAGGAGGCAGGGCCGCGCCCTCGCCGAAGAAGAACTCCTCCAGGTGCTTGACCAGGACCTCCTGGTCCTTCGGGCTGGCGGGATTCAGCCGGTACTCGTTGAGCACCATCTTGCAGTACTCGCCCCACATCTTCCAGGCTTCCTGCGAAACGTTCTCGTAAATGCGGCGGCCGAGCTCGGTGTCGAAGGGAGGCTCGTCGAGGCCCGGCATCTCGCGCTGGAACTTCACGCAGAATACGGTGCGCTGGCCCGGAGTCTCGGACATCGGCGGTCCCGGAGGTGTGCTGCAGCAACCCATAGGCGCTCCTTGGAGGAAATATCGGAAGACACTAGTTTACAGAAAATAATCCCTTCTAGCTGGTGGCCGGCGCCGCTTTCGGAACCTCTGACGTACACGCGCTGCACCGCGTCGCCTTCAGCGGGATGCT
Source organism: Terriglobales bacterium (assembly GCA_035604095.1). Classification (GTDB taxonomy): domain Bacteria; phylum Acidobacteriota; class Terriglobia; order Terriglobales; family Acidobacteriaceae; genus JAHFUA01. The sequence continues at coordinate 16,778 of DATNJE010000164.1, read as the reverse complement.
GGCGCAACAATAGGGACACTCACGCGTGGTCGGGGCTGCGGGCGCCGGCTGCCGCTTGAAGCGGTTCACCTGCCGCACCAGCAGGAAGATGACGAAGGCGACGATCACGAAGTTCAGCACATTGTTGACGAATATGCCGTAGTTGAGTGTGGGCGCGCCCGCTGCCTTGGCTGCCGCCACGCTGTCGAACTGCCTGCCCGTCAAGCTGAGGAAAAGGTTGGCAAAATCCACTTTGCCGATCACCAGACCCAGCGGCGGCATCAGGATGTCCTCGACGAACGAGGTCACGATCTTGCCGAAGGCCACACCCAGGATGATGCCGATCGCCATATCCAGGACGTTGCCGCGAAGCGCGAATTCCTTGAACTCCTTGAGCATTTGTGTGCCTCCCATGCGAAATGAAGAAGCGGGCCGATACTCGCTGAGCGGCCGTGAGTTGTCAAGGCAATGAGAACAGCGTTAGCCAACAGCACCGCAGGGGCGAATGAATGTAGCCCGGCACATCAGTGCCGGGCGGGATGACAATCCACAGCGCGGTTGGTAAATCACGCGGCGCCGGTCTTGGCGTGGGACAGGTGATGAATCACTTTCTGCAGCGACGCGTCGTCCTCCACGTTCAGGCAGGTTTTGTGGCGGTCGATCTGGCGCATCAGGCCGCATAACACCTTGCCTGGGCCGGCTTCGATGAAGGTCTCGACACCGTGGGCCATCAGGTGGTGCATGCAGGGCTCCCAGCGCACGGCGCCGGTCACCTGGCGGATGAGAGCGTCGCGCGCCGCGTCGGGGGCATTTACCAGCCGGGCATCTACGTTGCAGGCGACAGGGATCTGCATCTCGTGGAACTGAAGCTGCGCCAGATCGCCCGCCAGCTTGTCCTGCGCCGGCTGCAGCAGCGAGCAGTGGAAGGGCGCGCTGACCGGCAGCAGGATGGCGCGCTTGGCGCCGCGGTGCTTGGCCAGCTCGGCCGCGCGCCCGACCGCGCGCTTGTTGCCGGAGATCACGATCTGGTCGGGAGAGTTGATGTTCGCCGGCGAGCAGACTTCACCCTGCGCCGCCTCGGCGCAGATTTCGCTCAGCTCCGCGAGCGCCATGCCCAGGATGGCGGCCATGGCGCCTTCTCCGACCGGCACCGCTTCCTGCATGTAGCGGCCGCGACGGCTTACCGTGCGCAAGGCATCCTCGAAGCGCAGCGTCCCCGCGGCCACGTGCGCCGAATACTCGCCCAGGCTGTGTCCCGCGGCATAGGCCGGGTGGATTCCCTTCTCGCGCAGCACGCGGCACGCCGCCACGGAAACGGTGAGGATCGCCGGCTGGGTGATCTCGGTGAGCTTCAGCTTCTCTTCGGGCCCTTCGAAGCACAGCTCGGAGAGCTTGAATCCGAGCGCCGCGTCGGCCTGGTCGAAGGTCTGGCGCGCGACCGGATATCGGGCCGCCAGCTCCTTGCCCATACCGACGGACTGCGATCCCTGCCCGGGAAAAAGGAATGCGATGGCGCTCATGTGGTATGGCTGAGCACGGCGTTGTGCTGGATCTGGGCCAGTTCGTGCTCGATCTTGCGGGTGATGCCGGCGCGCGCGCACTCTGCGGCCACGCGCAGCGCGTTCTTGATGGCGTTGGAATTGGAGGAGCCGTGGCTGACGATGCACGCGCCTTTGACCCCGAGCAGCGGCGCTCCGCCGTATTCGGAATAGTCCAGGCGCCGCTTGAAAGCTTTGAAGGCATTGCGCGCCAAAAGCGACCCCACCTTGGAGGCGAGAGTCGCCTTCAGCGAGTCCCGCAGCATGTAGCGCACGGTATGGGCAACGCCTTCGGAGACCTTCAGCGCCACGTTGCCGACGAAGCCGTCGCAGATGATGACGTCGGCGTGGCCGTTGTAGAGGTCGCGGCCTTCGACGTTGCCCATGAAGTTGATGGGCAGCGCCTTCAGCAAGTGAAAGGCCTGGAAGGTGAGCTCGTTGCCCTTGGTCTCCTCTTCTCCAATGGAGAGCAGGCCGACGCGTGGCCGCAGCTTGCCGAAGATGCTGCGGAAGTAGACCTCGCCCATCACGGCGAACTGTTCCAGGTTGTGGGGCTTGCAATCCACGTTGGCGCCGACGTCGATCATGATGGCGGCCGAGCCAGTGGCGGTGGGAAAAACCGCGGCCAGACCGGGGCGGTCCACGCCGGGCAGCGTTCCCAGCACTACCTTGGCCGTGGCCATGGCGGCGCCGGTGTTGCCGGCGGTGACGAAGCCATCGGCGCGCCGATCGCGCACCAGCCGCAGGCCGACGCGCATGGAGGAGTCGCGCTTGGCGCGCATGGCCTGCGCGGCCTTGTCGCGCATGCCGATCACCTCGGTGGCGTTGACGATGAAGAGGGGCAAGTCGGCGGCAGCAGGATACTTCGCCAGTTCTTCCCGCAACTGGGCTTCCCGGCCGACCAGCATCACCTGGATCTCATACTGCCGCGCGGCCTGGATGGCCCCTTCGATTTCAGGCTTGGGCGCGCGGTCTGTACCCATCGCGTCGAGGGCTATGACGGTCGGCATCGGTATCCGCAGGACCGTTCGACCGGCCTCGCCTCTCACCACGGGAAGCGCGCGGGGCCGACCGAATTACTTCTCGGTCTTGACTTCCAGGACTTCGCGGCCTTTATAGTACCCGCACTTGGGGCAAGCGCGATGCGGCATTTTGCGCTCGTGACAGTTGGGGCATTCAGATAGTGAATGCACGGAAAGGTGGTCGTGGGCACGGCGCTTGCTGGTACGCGCCTGGGAATGTCTGCGTTTTGGATTGGGCATAGGAACCTCAGCTCTTAGCTTTTGGCTCTTAGCTTTTGGCCAAAAACCAGGAGCCAACAGCCAAAAGGGCCGATCCGGTGCAAATCCGCGATGCCTTCTCGTGTGCTAGTGTTTAAGCTTGTCGCGAATCCCGTGCAGCGCTCCCCAGCGTTGATCTTCGACCGGCTGGCAAGTGCAGGCTTCGGAATTCAGGTTCCTGCCGCAACGCGGGCACAGACCCTTGCAGGCGTCGCTGCATACCGCCTTCAGGGGAACCGCCAGCAGCACTTGCTCGCGCAGCACGTCTTCCAGGAGCAAGCCCTCGCCCTGGTAATACGCGATGTCAGCTTCGGCCCCGCGGACGGAGCGCTCCTGCATGCCCGCATCGGCCCCCAGCGGCCGGTAGATCAGGTCGAAGTCGCCGGCGACGTCGCGCAGCACCGGCTCCAGGCAGCGTGCGCAGCGCAGCTCGAGCTGGGTGGAAAAATCGCCCACCACCCGAATGTCTTCCAGGGAATGTCCGTGTCCACGCCGCTCCTCGACCAGCTCCGCCCGCCCCTGCGTTTTGAGCGGGATGTGCTGGTGGAGGTCCGGGCCGAAGTCGATCGCTTCCGGTCTAAACTCTTGCGAAAACGGGACTTCGTGGTGTTCTAGTTCGCGGATACTGATGAACATCGCGCCGTTCCCCGGCATGAAATCCGCGAAGCGCGTGCCACGTCATGGCGCGCCCAGACGCGTTCTCGACTGCAGGGCCGAAACTCAAGAATAAAGGCAGGGTCAGGGGGTGTCAAGGAAACCGCCGAGACAAGAATCGGGCAGCGCCGCCGCTGCCCGTGGTGATCCTCGGTCAGGAAAATGTCAGTAAGTGGTTCCAGTGCTGCCCGTGGGACGGCTGCTTTCCGTTCCTGTTGCCGCCTCACCCGACCCGCGGATGGCGCTAATGCCGCTACGCACTCGCTCGCGCCCCCGCTCGACGGTCTCGCGGGCCGTGTCCGCCAGATCGTTCGCACGGTCCCGGATATTGCTGCGGGCCTCGTCCCCGCTCACGGGCGCAAACAGAACGCCCAGTCCGATGCCGATTCCCAGTCCGACCAAGAAGCTCTTCATCAATCCCTCCTCGAGATTTGGTGGGCACACCCCGACTCCCGTATAGAGATGCGCCCAGCCGCCGTAGGTTGCTGCCCTATTGCGGTGCAACTCTGGAAAACTCGGCCGTGGCGCAAGCCCTGCTGGAATCGCCTGCCTGCTACACTAACCCGCTATGCTGAATGGGTTTGCCACGCCGGAAGGCACCGCGCGTTATCGCAGCCGGTTCCCCGAGCTGAGCCAGGCAGGACATTTCCGGCGCCGAATGAACGTGCCGGGCGCCGGCGAACTTTGGATTTCCTCCATCGGGCTCGGCACCTATCTCGGCGAACCCACCGCCGAAGCCGACGCGGCATACACCCAAGCCGTTCGCCTGGCGGTGGCTTCTGGCATCAACCTGCTGGATACGGCCATCAACTACCGCCATCAGCGGTCAGAGCGTAACATCGGCGCCGCCCTGCGGGAAATGGTTTCTGCCGGGGAGCTGCAGCGCGATGAGGTCGTGATCTGTACCAAAGCGGGATATCTCCCTTTTGACAGCGAGATTCCGCCCAACCCGGGCGCATACTTCCGTGCGGAATTCGTGGACAAAGGAATCTTGAACCCTGCCGACCTGGCCGGCGGCATGCACTGCATGTCCCCTGGCTATCTCTCCGACCAACTGGAGCGCTCGCGGCGCAACCTGGGCCTCGAGACCATCGACGTCTTCTATGTGCACAATCCCGAGACACAACTGGGTGAAGTTCCGCGGGAGCGCTTCCGCGAGCGCATGGGCGAAGCGTTCGCCATGCTCGAGGACGCCGTAAAGGCCGGCAAGATCCGCTACTACGGCGTAGCGACGTGGAATGGGTTCCGCGTCCCGCCCTCCGCGCGCGATGCCATGGGCCTGGCCGAGACGGTCGTGATCGCGCAGCAGGCCGGCGGCGAGCAGCATCACTTCCGCTTCGTCCAGTTGCCGTTCAATCTGGGGATGCCGGAAGCGTACGCCTACCGCAACCAGACCTGGGGGAAAGAGAGCATCTCGCTGCTGGAAGCGGCGGCGCGTGCCGGGGTGATAGTGGTGGGCAGCGCCACGCTCTCCCAGGGTCAGCTCACGTGCAACCTGCCGGAGTTTATCGAGCAGCGGCTGGGGGCGGGCAGCGACGGCGCCAATGCCATCCAGTTTGCGCGTTCGACTCCTGGCCTGGCGGTGGCGCTGGTCGGCATGGGACGGCCCGACCATGTGCGCGAGAACCTCAAGGTGGCTGCCCTGCCGGCCACGCCGCTCGAGCAGTGGTCGAAGCTGTTCGAGCGCGAGTAGAAGTGTTCAAGACGTTCGGCTATGCCCGGCATATTGCAGTGGGTTGTCCTCGCACTGGTCGCACTGCTGGCGTCGACGTTAGCAGCGGTTACGGGATTTGGTGGGGCAGCCGTGCTGCTTCCCGTGCTGGTTGCGGCATTCGGAGTGCGAGAGGCCGTGCCGATCCTCACGGTGGCGCAGTTGATCGGCAACGGCAGCCGCGTGTGGTTCAACCGGCGCGAGCTTGACTGGCGGGTCGTCGGTTGGTTTGCTCTAGGAGCCGTTCCCATGGCGCTGGTGGGCGGATATCTGTTCGCGAAAGCGCCTTTACATTTCCTAACGCGCCTACTGGGCGCGTTTCTGTTGCTGATCGTTGTTTGGCGTCATGCGCGTCCGAAGCGGCCGCAGCCTTTTCCAGTCGCCGCTTTTGCTGGGATTGGCGCCGGAGCAAGCTTTCTTTCCGCTCTGCTAGGTAGCGTGGGACCGATCATGGCTCCCTTCTTCCTGGCGTACGGTCTGGTTAAGGCCGCATATATTGGCACGGAGGCGCTTTCCACCGTCGTTATGCACGTAAGCAAGCTGGTGGCGTATCGCCAAACGGCTGTGCTGACGCGATCAGGCGTGCTGATCGGCCTGGGGCTGGGCCCCATCATGATCGGTGGTTCGTCCCTCGGCAAGCTGATTGTCGATCGGCTCCCCGAGAGGGTGTTCATTGCCATCATCGAGGCGGTGCTGGTGGTGGCGGGGCTGCTCTTTCTGGTCCGTGGATGAAGTGCACGAGAGTAACGTATTCCATGAATCTCATTGACGCCGGCCTGCATCCTGTTGTAACAAGTTGATTATCGGTGAAGGAGTTCACCGTATAACCGCTGTCCCACCTTAGCAGGGGCAGATGATGACTCCTGACAGGATCTTGTCGCGGAGTCATTCGCCCGGCAACGATCCCACAAAACTCAGGCTGGAGTTGTCTCATGGAGAACGTGTGGGCTTTGGCTGCTATGTGGGTGGGACTGGCCCTGCTGGCAACGTTGTTTGCCATTTGGTTCAGGATCTCCACTGCCTTGACCGAGATCATCCTGGGCACGGTCGCGCAAGCGGTACTGGTCGTGCTGGTTGGCGGCGGCGGTCTGGTCGCAAAAACAGGGTGGATCACTTTCCTCGCGGGTGTTGGCGCCGTGATTCTGACCTTCCTCGCGGGCGCCGAGCTCGACCCGCTGGTGTTCCGGACCAAGTGGAAAGAAGCGACGGCGGTCGGCCTGGTGGGGTTCTTCGGGCCTTTCCTGGGCTGCACCGCGGTCGCGCATTACATCCTGCACTGGAGCGTGCGTTCGAGCTGGCTGGCGGGGGTGGCGCTCTCTACCACTTCGGTGGCCGTCGTCTATGCCGTCATGCTGGAACTCGGCTTCAACCAGACCGAATTCGGCAAGGCTATCCTGGCCGCCTGCTTTATCAATGACCTCGGCACGGTAATCGCGCTGGGGCTGATCTTTTCTCCGTTCACGCTGCGGACCCTGATCTTCGTCGCCGTCAGCGTCGCGGTGTTCATCCTGCTGCCGTTCGTCACCCCCAAGTTCTTTCGCCGTTACGGCGGACGGGTTTCCGAGATTGAGGCCAAGTACCTCCTCTTTGTTCTGTTCGCGATGGGTGGTCTAGCCGTATGGGCTGGAAGTGAGGCAGTGTTGCCGGCGTATGTGATCGGCATGGTGCTGGCGGGAACGGTAGGCAAGGACCACACACTCGTTCGCAGGCTGCGCACGCTGACGTTTGGATTGCTGACACCGTTTTACTTCATCCGCGCCGGTTCGTTCGTGTCAGTGCCGGCGCTGATCAGCGCCCCGCTGGTGTTCGTGGCGCTCTTCTTCGCCAAGATGATCTCGAAAGTCACCGGCCTGTTCCCGACGGTAAGGATCTTCAAGTACCAGCACGAGGAAGGACTGTACTACACCCTTATGATGTCCACCGGATTGACGTTCGGTACAATCTCGTCCCTGTTCGGGCTGAACCACGGGATCATCGACCAGACTCAGTACTCATTCCTGGTGGCCACCGTGATCGGCAGCGCGGTTGTGCCCACTATGATCGCGAATGCATTCTTCATGCCCCGGCATCTGTTGCCGCGCAAGGAACAGAAGCCTGTGGCCTTCCCGCAGACCACGGCTTCCACGGCCAAGTGAGAGCTGGGGCAAGCAGCAGATAGGAGACCGATGCCTGGCACAAGACAAAATCCGCATTTCCGCAGGATCCTGGTGGGCTATGACGGCTCGGTGCAGGCTGAGAAAGCCGTGGACGTCGCCATTTCCCTGGCGGAATCCCTCGATTCCACCATCCTGGTTTTTGCTGTAGCCCGCCCGCCCGAACCGGCCACCTCGGTCGAGTTGGAGGCCGTCCTCGACGATGCCCGCGAACACTACGAGCAAGGGCTCAAAGGCGTGAAGCAGAAAGCGCAGCAACACGATGTAAAGCTGGAGACGGACATCGCAGTCGGGCATCCCGGGGAGCAGATCATCCACCGCGCGGAAACCGACAAGATCGACCTGGTGATTCTTGGCCGTCGTGGGAAGTCGATGTTCGAGAAGCTGATCATGGGCTCGACGTCGGCTCGTGTTCTGCGCTACGCGCACTGCCCGGTGATGGTCGTGACCTAAGGTTACTGCGTTATGGTTCCGGAAAAGCATGTAGAAGACGGCCTCAACGAGCACCACCTCCGGCGCTTGCTGGTGAGCTGCCAGTACATCGACCACCTGCTCTCGGAAATAGAAAACGTGCTGAATACGGCCAATTCGCAGGCGGTCTTCCCGAAATATTTCATCGACATCAGCCCCGCCGAGCGGCAGGTAATCGAAAAGCACGAAGCCCGCATACGCAGGCAGCTACTTCGCCTCGTGCAGCGGCATGGCATTACCCATCAGCCTGGCATTCCCGCCAGGCGCGCGATTCACAGCATCCTTGCGGTCGCTCAGATATCCGCGGAAGAGTTGAATCCCAGGCACCTCCGCGGCTACGGAAAGGTTCCGGAAAGCGCTGGCGCTGTGCTGAAACCACTGGTCGGCGAGCTGCAGGACTTGATCGCAGCCCTCGATCAGTTCGTCATCAAACCGCATGGCCGCGGCGCCGAGCCGGAGCGCTAAGCCCGTGCCGGCACGGGACACCGCATTGGACTTTGGGCCAATCCGATCGGCCATCCTCAGCAACGTGGAGACCATCGTCCGTGTTGCTGAGGAACGGGGAGAGAACGCGGCGGTAGAAGAAATCCGCGAGACCGCCGCGAAGCTGACCGACAACCGCTTCTATCTGGCCGTTCTGGGACAGTTCAAGCGGGGCAAGACCACGCTGATCAACGGCCTGCTGGGGGTGGATGTGCTGCCGGTCGCGGTAGTGCCGCTGACTTCGATCATTACCATCCTCAGCTATGGCGAGCGTCCGGAAGTGACTGTGCATTTCCTCTCGGGTGAAATGCAGGGAATTCAGATGCAAGAGCTGGAGCATTACGTTACCGAGCGACACAACCCCGAGAACACGAAGGGCGTGAAGCACGTGAACGTGTGCTACCCTTCGCCCTACCTCAAGGACGGCATCCTGCTGGTGGATACGCCCGGCGTGGGCTCGACCTACCAGCACAATACCGAGGTCACGCATTCCTTCCTGGCGCGGGTGGATGCCGCGATTTTCCTGGTTTCCGTGGAGCCTCCTCTCACCCAGGCCGAGGCCGAGTTCCTGCACCGCGCCAAGGAAGAAGTCCATCACTTCTTCTTCGTGCTCAACAAAATCGATCTGATGACTGAAGCCGAGATGCAGGAATCACTGGCCTTCACCCGAACCCAGATCGAACAGCAGACAGGCTTCGCAGATATCGAGCTCTTTCCAATGTCGGCCCGCAAGGCTCTCGAAGCCAAACAAGCCTCGGACGAACAGAGCCTGGGCGCCAGCGGACTCCTTCGCTTCGAGGAAGCGTTGTACCGGTTTCTGATGAAGGACAAGGGCCGGGTTCTGCTGCAATCCTCGTTAAGCGATGTGCTGCGCGTCGCCAGCGGTCTGCGCTTTGCCATTGAAGTAGAGGCGAAAGCCGCCGCGGTACCGCTCGCCGAGCTTCAGGAAAAGCAACAACTCCTGGAGATCGAGTTGGCAATGATCGAGCAGGAGCGAAGTGACATGAATGTCCTGCTTGCCAGCGAGATCAATCGGCTGGTGGGGGAAGTCGAGTCCGACTTGAACCGGCGCGTGGAAGAATCGGTGCCCTCGGTTCGCAAACGGCTGCAGGACTTTTACAGCGCACACGCGAACGCCGGCCGCGGCGAACTGGGCCGGCTCCTGGACGATTTCATGAAGCAGCAGGTGGAGGCTGTGTTTAATGCCTGGCGGCTCGAGGAAGATCACAAGATGAACATGGTGTTCACGGCCATGTCTGCACGCTTCACCGAAAAGACGAACGCCATCATTCGCAACATTCGCGGCGCAACCTCGCGCCTGTTCGACATCGGCGTAGAAACCTTCGAATCGCCGGAGTCGCTGCGGGCGGAGACGCACCTCTACTACAAGGTAGATCCACTGTTCTACTTTGCGATCGATAAAATCCCATTCGTGCTGCCGAAGTTTCTGTTCCGTAGCTACGCGCTCTCGAAGATGCAGGGCAAGATCAAGATGGAGCTCTACCGGAACGCCGGCCGTATCCGCTACGACTACCTGGAGCGCATCGAGAAGAGCACCCACGATTTCCGCAAGGCGCTGAACCTGAACGATTGACGCCACGCTCGGTGGAATCCGGCAGGCGATCGAGCACGCCGTCTCGGCTTGGCGGACGTCCTCGGAAGAATACGAGCGGCACATGGCGACATATCGCCAGCGCAGTGAAGAACTGGACGCCATCGTGCGGGACTGCAGAGCCATGCTGCAGCGGGTCACGGCATAACGGAGGACGGTGCACCAATGACGCCCGGCTTCTTTTTCGATCGCGAGGCGGAAATCGAAGGCTTGCGGCGGCGTTTCGCGAAACGGCGGCCGTTCCTCGTGCACGGCCCCTCGGGCGTGGGCAAAACCCTTTTGTTCAAGCGTGTGGCGCCAGAATTCCCCCACGTGCTCTACTCGCCGCAATCGGTAAGTCCGCAGACGGTGTTCCGCAATCTGGCCTTGGCCCTTTTGACGACCGGAGCGCCGCGCTTGCTTCGAACGTTCGCCGGGAAGCCGGCCGAGGCCATCCGGGCGAAATCGGCGACTGCTCTCAAGGGCATAGTGATGGACGCCTTGCGGGAGGGCAGCTACTGTGTCGTGCTCGATCACCTCAGGCTGCCCTCGTACGCCTTTGCTGCCGCGGTACGAGAAATCACGGGCTGGGGAGGCACGGCGGTTGTAACCGTAGCCCGTTCGGCACACATGGAAAACCTCGGGTTCCTGCAGCCGTTCTATCGCGAGCGCTCCGACAGGTTCGAGATCCGCGGTTTCCTGCCAACCGTGGCGGAGCGCTTCATCGAAGAGGCGGCACGGCGAGTGGGCCTTTCGGCGGAAAACATCGGCGAGTTGTTCGAACGCGTGCTGGAGTTCAGCCAGGGTAATCCCGGCGCGATCCTCTCCCTGCTGGAGATGGCTAAGCAGCCGAAGTACCGCTCGGCCGAGCACGTCAAGATCACGCCTCTGTACCTGGATTTCCGGCTCAACTGGAAACCGGCCGGGGTGCAATGAGATCTCCTCTGGATGTGAGTCGAATGTCATCCCACGAACAGAGCGGACGCGGTCAAAGACGAAGCAAGAATGCTTTCGTGTACCAGATCTACAAGTACACTCCGCCGGATTGCCACGAGCTGATCGCGGAAGTGAAAAGCTCCAGCGTGGCAGAGTGGAAGGTGTATCAACTGGATAGTCTGTTGAGTGCCGAAGACAGAAGAAATGGCTTGTTCCACTACCGGTGGCTTCGGCTGTAATCGGGATAGTGCGCTTCATGTGCCCTACACGGCAGAAGGCGCTGCCGCGGTGGTGAATGCCGGAACCTGAACTGAAACCATTACCCGCGTGTCCTTACCGGGGGCCGGAGCGCGATGGGAGCTTTCCCTGTGAGGCGGCGGAAGGCGCGCCGGTCACGCCCTCCGAATGCCGGAGTTGTTCGATTCCTGAAGGCATCGCCGACAAGAAGGCCTGCCTGCATCTGATTCCGATGCGCCATGAGGGGCACGGTCTGTTCGTCTGCCATTGCTATTCCACCCGGCTGACGCTGCTGGCCGCCAGGGACTGGCGGCGGCTGTGTTTCTGCAACTACTGGTTTCCGCGCGGCCCGGCTGATCGAGAACTCGCAACGCGCTTCGCCGCGGCTCGCAGCCAGTACCGGCGTGTGCTTCGCGATCAGGTCTTGAGGGAGCCGAGCGGTGCGCCTGCGACGAATCCGCCCGACGAGAAGCATTCCAACAACCGCTTCTCCCGCTGGCTGCGCTGGCAGCTAAACTGGTGGTTCAGGTAAATGTCGAGTGGTGAGAGGCGGAGCCTGCGTTATGCTACCGCCCGAATTGCCGCCGTAACACACAACATGAGGATTTTCACGGATTCCGACATCCGTTCGCTGCTCCATCCTGCCGAAGTCGTGGATGCGATCGAAGCCGCCTTCACGCGCGAATACCGCGCCACCGCCGTGATGCCCGTCCGCACCCGCGTGGAGATGGCGGGCCGCGGCGTGCTGCTGGTGATGCCCTGCTACGACAGCGCCGTGCCCGGACTCGGGACCAAGCTGTTGACCTTCTTCGAAAACGCCGCGGAACGGGTGCAAGCCAGCCATGTCCTGCTCGATCCCGTCAGCGGCAAACTGCGGGCGCTTATGGCCGCCAACTACCTGACCGATGTGCGGACGGCCGCGACCTCGGCGGTTGCCACCCGGCACATGGCGCGCCGGGATGCCAAGGTTCTGGGCGTGTTCGGCACGGGAAGGCAGGCGCGGTCGCACATCGAGGTGATGACCGCCGTCAGGCGATTCGAGCGCGTGCTGGTCTGCGGTTCGAGCGCAGAGCGCAGCCAGTCGTTCGCGGCTGCGATGGCGAACGAGCTCGGCTTGGCGGTCGAGCCGGCTGACGCTCGCACCTGCGCCTCGCAGTCCGACGTGATCTGCACCTGCACCAACTCCTCGACGCCGATTCTTGAAGGAAAGTGGCTGCGGCCCGGCACGCACCTGAACCTGGTCGGCGCGTTCCAACCCGACAAGCGTGAGGTGGACAGCGAAACCATGCGACGGGCACGAGTCGTGGTCGAGACCTATGAAAGCGCATTCGCCGAGGCCGGCGATCTGCTAATTCCGATGCGCGAGGGCAAAATCAGCCGCGAGCACGTGTTCGCCGACCTGCACGAGATCACGAGTGGCAATAAAGCAGGCCGGACTTGCTCAGACGAAATCACGGTCTTCAAGAACCTGGGCTGCGCGCTGGAAGATCTGGTGACGGCGGCTCTCGCCTGCCGGAACGCGGAACAGCGGGCGAGCACGTGAGCACCCGGCAAAGATACGACGTGGCCGTCATCGGCGCCGGAGCGTTCGGCGCGTGGACCGCTTACCAACTTCGCCAGCGCGGAAATAAAGTGGCGCTGCTGGACGCTTACGGCCCGGGCCACAGCCGCTCCAGTTCCGGTGGCGAGACGCGAATCATGCGGATGGGCTACGGTCCCGACGAACTCTACACCCGCTTCGCGTTGCGGTCGATGAGGCTCTGGCGCGAATTCACGCGCCACTCCGGACAGGAGCTTTTTCTGCGCACCGGTATGTTGTGGCTGGCGCGCAAGCAGGACCGTTATCCGCAGGAAAGCCTGGCCACTCTGGCCAGGTTGCGCGTGCCATGCGAAAAGCTGTCACGCGCGGAGTTAGGCAAGCGTTGCCCGCAGTTTTCCTTGCGTGGTATCGATTGGGGCTTGCTGGAACCGGAGTCTGGCGTCCTCCTGGCGCGCCGCGCGGTACAGGCGGTGGTCGCGCAAGCGGTCGAGGACGGAGTCGAGTACATCGGAGAAGCCGTCGAAGTGCCTCGCACCGGTTCGCGTCTGGACGAGATCATCACCAACACCGGGCGGCGCGTCGCCGCTGGCGAGTTCGTTTTCGCCTGTGGCGCGTGGTTGCCATGCATCTTTCCGGATACCGTCGGCAAGCGCATGTTCCCGTCGCGGCAGGAAGTGTTCTTCTTTTCCGTGGCAGCCGGCAGCAGCAGCTATGCGCCCCAGTCGATGCCGGCATGGTACAGCTACGCCGATAACATCTACGGCACGCCCGACATCGAGAAGCGGGGGATCAAGATTGGCTTCGATGGGCATGGGCCGCAGTTCGATCCCGAGACCGCCGACAGGATAGTCAGCCCACGCGGGCTGCGCGCCATGCGCGAGCACCTGCGCACCTATTTTCCTGAACTACGGGATTCGCCGTTGTCGGAAATCAGGGTGTGCGCATACGAGAACACCTCCAACGGCGATTTTCTGATCGATCGCCACCCGGACATCGAGAACCTATGGATCGCCGGAGGCGGCTCGGGACACGGTTTCAAGCATGCTCCGGCAGTGGGGGAGTACGTCGCTGGGCTGATCTGCGAGGGAGTTCGGGCTGAGCCGCGCTTCGCGTATGCCGCCAAGGCGACGGTGCAAGTCAGGAGTGTTTATTGATGGCCGATCACTGCCAGCGCCAGGTCAAACCGGCGTCCGGGGTCCTCCAGGTTTCGCCGGTCGAGGTGGTGACCACTCCGTTTTGGGCATCTGCAAACTCGATACGTACGATATCGCCGCTCGGGGTCCGATCGTTCACCTGCACTCGCACACGCGCCCAGTGCTCTCCGCCATCAGCCGAGTGAAACAGCGCGCCGCCGGATCCACCGGCCCACACATCACTAACAACCACGACTGCGACCGCGCGGAAGCTGACGCCCTCCGCGACGGCAACTTCTTTCCAGCTTCGTCCGCCATCGAAGGAATGCTGCAGGGCGCCGGAGTCGGAAACGCTCCAACGCGGACCGAGAAACGCGCGCGTGGTGAAGCTCGCGCTCCGGCCCTGAGAAAGTGGTGCGCCCTCGGTCTGCAGTGCAGGCGCTGCCGCTGCGGCGGAAACCCCGACCGACTGCTTGGCCCTCGCTGACGGCGCGGGAGCCGCCGCCTTCGCTTGGGCCTGTTCGTTTGCGCTCTCGAACGCCGGACCGTCGGTCGTCGTAGATGCCGCGTCGGCGTTCGCGTGTGGTTTCATCGGAAGCACGGCAGGTGGAGGGAGATTATGCCCGCCGATACCGGCGCTGGCGCCAGTGGCGCTGCCGGTCGCGACCCTGTCACCGCTCGCCAGCTTCCCGCCGCTCACCGCACCTATTGGTTTCGGAGCATTGAATGCCTGAGCACGACGCGGCGGTCTTGCCGTCTCCGCAAGCCTCTGTGATTGCTTCTGCTGGGGTGGGGCTGGGACGGTTGCGGGGGCCGATGCGATCTGCTTTTCCGCGGGTTCGTACCTGGCGATGGCCGGGGCGCTCGCGGTGTTTTCCTGTCGAAGCCGCATTCGCTCGCCGACTGCGATCAGCACCACCAGCGCCGCCGCCGTGAGTGCGCTCCAATGCACTATGGGCGATCGCCACCAGGAACGGCTTGCGCCGGCTGACCCGCGACCGGCGGCTACCAACCGCTCTTCGTCGACTTGCGGCAGCGCCGAAAGTGCCACCACCTCGCGGCACTCGGCGCAGCGCGACAAGTGGTCGAGTACCTGCGCTCGTTCCTGCTCGCTGAGCGCGCGCTCGGAGAAGGCCGAAAGCAGGTTAGCGTCGGGATGCTCGCCGGCCGCCGCCTGGCTGCGCAGGCGCTCGCTCACGATCTTGGGAACTTCAGCCATTTAGTCGCCGCCCTTCCTATAGAACGCAGAAGCGCCGTCTTTTTGCACGAGGCGACCAGTGACATCCACCGCAACGTCGCGGACGTCGGTCGCGAGCGCTTCCTCCGCCTGTCTGCGGCTCATGCCGCGACGCAGTAACTCGTCCATTATCCTTTCCCGCACCACCCGCGCAACCTTCTCCAGCTTGCGGCTGATGGTGGATTCGTGCACACCAAGCGTGCGCGCGATTTCCGCCAGCGGGCGCCCGTCCAGGTGGTACGAGGCAAGGATAAACCTCTCTTCGGCCGCGAGCGCGGCCAGAACGGTGTCCGTCGCCTCCACCAGGCGCGGGTCGGGCGCCTGTTGCGGGGGCGGATCGGCGGCGGCGAACTGCGCGCCCGCTTCCGTCTTTTCTTCCAGGCTGACGTCGCGGTGCCGGCGACGGTAGCGATTGATGTACTCCTGCGCCAGCGTGGCGCGCAGCCAGCCTTCCAGAGAGCCGCGGCCGGTGTAGTAGTTCAGTTTGCAGGTTCGCCGGCCCTCACGCGTTTCCGTGCCGTAGAGGTCCGCATAGAGGGAGTCGGCCAGTTCGCGAGCCGAACTGTCTTCACGGGTGATGGAGCGGGCGGCATCGTAAAGCTTCTCTCGGTAGCGCGTGAGAAAAAGTTCCCAGGCGCGCTCATGGCCGGCGGCGCAGGCACGAGCCAAAGCCAACTCCTCCAGGCGCAGCCCGCGGCAGAACCCCACGGCATCGCTTTCCTTAGCTCCAGCGGGCAGATGCTTGGCTGCGATCTCGCCGAGGATGCGAGCGAACTCCTGCTCGGAGAGACCAACATCGGCGGCGTGGCTATGCTGATACAGATCCGCAACCGCGCTGGCGCGGATTCTCCCTGCGACCGGACCGGGCATTTGGGCAGTGCCGCTCATGGCCTCTTACATGACTCCGGCTCAACTGTGTTGGATGGTATCAACTTGGATGCAAGAAAACACTGTCCCGCCGTTCTTCCCAAGAAGGCCAGCGCTCCAACGCCGGCCTCAAGGAGGAAAGAAATGACATTAGCTCGAACGGCATGGATTGGGACTCTGGGGTTGTTTACGTTGATGGCGAGCGAGGTTATTGCCTGGGGCGGCGGCCGGCAGCCCGAGGATGTATCCACCGGCGAGTATCGCGTGCTCGCGCCGATCACGCACGGCAGTCTGACCATCTTTCCGGTGGTCAGCGATCGCCGCCACGACACGCACATGTTTATCACCCTGGACGAGGGACTGCGCTCGGGCGAGGTGGTAGTGAGCGAGGCCGGACAGGTGCAAGGCTTGGTGCGCCGCCGGCCGCTGCCGCCGCGACACGACGGGGCGCAGGTGAACCGGCTGGTGCTGGTGAACAACTCCGACAAGCCGCTGCTGCTGCTGGCGGGAGAGATCGTCACCGGCGGCAAGCAGGACCGCGTGGTGGGCAAAGACCGCATCGTGCCTTCCAACAGCGATCCCGTGGATCTGAGCGTGTTCTGCGTCGAGCCCGGGCGCTGGACCGGCACCAGCGCGCAGTTCGGCGGCATGGGCGCTAGCAGCGGCAAGAGCTCGTACGTGACCCAGATGGCACAGCCCAGCGTCCGCGCTGGTGCGATGGCGGACAAGAACCAGCAGAAGGTGTGGTCGGAGGTCAACGAATCGACGCGGGTCATGGCCAACGCCGCGCCTCAAGCTTCGGTCGGAGGCACGACTTCCTACGCGAAGGTGATGGGCAACGATGAAGTCCAGAAGAAGGTGGACGCCGTGGCCGCACCCATGGAGCACTCCTACGAGAGCGTGATCAAGCAACTGCGCAACCAGAACGCGGTCGGCGTGGTGGTGGCGATCGACGGCAACATTGTGTG
>DATNJE010000163.1:0-12374 GCA_035604095.1 Terriglobales bacterium | reverse complement strand
GGATCGCTCTCGGCGTTGCGCAGGATGGAGCGGAAGAAGGCTTCCTTGGTCATGACGTGGCTGGTGTCGGCGTAGAACACGTGGTCGATGGACGGTTCGCGATCAAGGCCGAGCGCGGCCACCTTGGCGCGTTGGGTGTCGGGATCGCCGAAGCTGACCACGAAGATCCTCGCCCCGCGCTCTTTCAGGCCGCGCAGCACGGGGATCGTACCGGGGAAGAGCGTCAGCTTGCCCACGGGCAGGGTGAAGAAGGCGAGGCGGGCGGCTCGCACCAGCTTGTCGTGCGCCGCGGGCGGTACGGCGAAGTACTCGCACACGTGCTCGTCGATCCGCGTCAGTTGCGGGTCGTCCGCAAAGGCCTGCATGCGGACCTGGAAGATCGCCTCCGCCGAGGTGGGCAGACCGGCGGCGGCCATGGCTTGGGCGGCGCGGAGGTGGGCGGCGCGCACCCGCTGCCCGAAGCAATCGTAGAGGGTATCGTCAAGGTCGAAGATAACGGTGGTGATGAGCGGGCGAACGGGCGCCCGGGAGGCAGAGCGGGCGGACTGGCGCGGCCGTCGGCTAGCCGAACGACTGGACCGCTTCGCCTTCGTCATTGAAGATCTCGAACAGATTGACCAGGCCCACGATCTTCAGCGTCTGCAGGGCCAGCTTGGAGGGGCTTACAAGTTTCAGGCTGCCACCACGCGACTTGGAAGTGGTGAGGGCGCGGACCAGCAGACCGATGCCGCTGGAATCGATCATGGGGACCTCGGCGATGTTGACCACCAGACCGTAATCGCCGGCCTGGAACAGCTCATCCATGGCTTGCCGGAAGCTGTCCACCGGCTCTCCGATCTTGAGGTCCCCGCGCAGCCGGATGACCTGTGCCTGCCCCTGCTTGCGAACGTTGATATCCAAGCCTTTCCTCCGCGCACCGGCGTGCCCACCCGATTATCGCACCTGCTGGGCCGCGTTGACACAACCTACCGGCTTTGTTACAGTTCGCGCACAAGTTAAGAGAAGCCCAGGTTTTTTGCAAGTGTTGTAATCTTCCCCTCAACGCACGGCGGTCACCCTCTCCTAAAGGAGCTTCTGCTAGATGGCGAGTCAGGTGCCGGGTTTTGCGACCTCCTTCACCGAACTGGCCATGGCGCTGCTGTCTTCGAGCGAAGTCGTGCCGCGGGCACGGCTGATCGCGCAGCAGGTGGCGGAGCTGGCGCCCGGCAGCGGCGTGGTGGTATACGTGCTCGACCGCAGCGGGAACCCGGTCTGGGTGCCCAAAGCCACCGCCGGCGAGGTGGCGTTCGAACGGGCAGAGATCCCCTTCGATTCCGGCACCCTGGGAGCGCTGAGCGAGAAACAGGAGCCGGTCGTGTTCTCCGGCACGCGGCTGCGGCGCGAGCAGTACAGCCACTTGAACGTGCGGCGGACGATCGCCTCGCTGGTGGTGTTGCCCATGCTGGCCGGCGACGAACTGGTGGGCGCCATCGAAGTGCTCAGTTTTGATGCTCCCATTCATGAGTCCAGTCTGCCGCCGCTGGTGGAACTGGCCCGGCTGGGCGGGCTGGGTCTTGCAGCCGGCACCGCTTATGAGTCGGAGCGCAATACCAGCCTGGAATCGATCACCCGCCTGACCCAGCTCTACGACCTGGAGCGCACCTTCAACTCCACCCTGGAGATGGAGGACTTGCTTCCCCTGGTCACCAGCAAATACCAAGAACTGCTCAACGTGCAGGCGGTGAACCTGTGGATGGTGGAGGATGAGGGGGTGCGGCTGGTGAGCCGCGCCGGCGCCGATCCGACCGTCGAACTGGAAACCGTGCAGGGCGCGGGCGGGGGCCTGACCGGAGACCTCGCCGAAAGCGGCGAGCCCGTGATGATCAACGCCGACTCCGACCAGCGGCTGCAAACGCGCAATGAGGGCGTCGAGGAAGGCGCCATTTTTTCGCTGATGGCGGCGCCCCTGATGCACGAGGGCGCGGAAGTCGGCCTGGTGGAGTGCATCAACAAAACCGACGGCACGCCCTTTGATGAAGACGACCTGTTCTTCCTCACCACCCTCAATGTGACCGCCTCCAGCGCGCTGCACAACGCCAGCCTGCTGCAAGCCGAGCGCAAAGTGGAGATCCTGGAGACGCTGGTCAGCGTGAGCCAGGAAATCACCTCTACGCTGGATCTGGACCGCGTGCTGCAGGCGGTGGTGCGCACCCCGCAGGCAGTGATCCCCTACGAGCGGGCGGCGCTGGCGCTGGAGGTTAACGGCAAGTTCAAGCTGCGCGCCATCTCGACCGAGGAGGAGATCAATTACTCCGACCCGAACGTGAAGCGGGTCAATGAGATGCTGCAATGGGCCTCGATGTTCACGGAAGAGCTCAATGTACGCACGGACAGCGACCGCATCGAAGCGCGGCGCGAGGACATCAAAACCAAGTTCTTCGAGTACTTCCGCGACTCGGGAGCGCGCGCATGGTATTCCATCCCGCTGGCGGATGAGACGGGACGGGTGGGCATCCTCGCTTTCGAGAGCTCCAAGGCTGACTTCCTCACCGAAGCGCACCTGGAGATGATCAAGGTGCTGGCCGCGCAGGCCACGGTCGCTCTGCGCAATGCGCAGATGTACAAAGAAGTGCCTTTCATCGGATGGCTGGAACCCGTGTTAGAGAAGAAACGCAGATTCCTGCGGATGGAGGCGCACAAACAGAGGCTGTTGGTGGCAGCCGTCATCGCCGGGTTGTTCTTTTTGATCGCTGTTCCCATTCCGATGCGCGTAAGCGGCGAGGCCAGAGTTGCCGCCGGACGGCGGGCGCAGGTGATGCCCGAAGTCGAAGGCGTGGTGAAAAAGGTCTATGTCCACGAGGGCGAACCGGTGCAGCGGGGCACGGTCTTGGCCGACATGGACGATTGGGAATTCCGCGCGGCATTGGCCGGCGCACAAGCGAAGCGCGACGCGGCGGCGTCCGCCATGAACCGGGCATTAACTTCGAATGACGGAACAGAGGCCGGCATGCAGCGGGTGCAGGCGGAATACTGGGAATCTGAGGTGGAACGCGCCCATGAGCGACTGGAGAACACGCGCCTTCGCTCGCCGATCGATGGCGTGGTGACAACGCCACGCGTTGAGAACTTCACCGGAAGGCATCTGACCCCTGGGGATAGTCTTGCCGAGGTGGTGGACACGGACAAGGCCAGCGTGGACGTTGAACTGGGGGAACGCGAAGTGCCGCTGGTCCAAGCCGGGCGGAAAGCAGTGATCAAGCTCGACGGCTTCCCCACTCACACTTTCCACGGGCAAGTGCAGGTGGTCAGCCCAAAGGTGGAGATCGACGGCGAGAAACGCCTCTTCGTTGCGCGCGTCGAAGTGCCGAACCCCGGCTTGCTGCGGCCCGGCATGCAGGGTTGGGGCAAGATCTCGGTGGGCTGGCACACGGCGGGATACGTGCTGTTCCGCGGACCAGCCATGTGGATCTACACGAAATTGTGGTCGTGGTTCGGCTGGTGAGGGGTGAAGCCATGAAGCGAGTGCTGTTGACGGTGACGCTGGCGACGCTGGCAGGTCTGGCCGGCGGTTGCGGGCAATCCAAGCCGCCAGCGGTATCGGCCGGGGCTCCCGTGGTCGAGGCGGCACCGCTGGCACAGAACAGCGCCGCGCCGGACGCCTTCTATCTCGCTTCCGGGCCCCTGGTGGTGGAGAACCAGGTGGATGTTGCCGCGCAGCGCGACGGCGTGATCGTGAAGACCATGGCGGAACCAGGCACCCTGGTGAAAACCGGACAGATGCTGGCCCTGCTCGATGACCGACAGATCGCAGCCGACCTGGACGCGGCCCAGGCCAACGTGCAGAAGATTACTTTCAACATGCGGAACTGGGAAGCGGATCTGCAGGCGCTGCGCAAGGACTTGGAGCGCTCGCAGAAGATGTGGGACGCGCAGTTGATCACCAAGGAACAACTGGAACACGATCAGTACAAGGTGGCGGCCGACGAGTTCCAGGTGCAGCGCGAGCACCAGGCGCTGCGGCAGGCGCAGTCCACGGCCAAGTCGCTGGAGATCGAACTGGAGAAGACGCGCATCCGTGCTCCCTTTTCGGGAGTGGTGGCGCGGCGCTATGTGCGCATCGGCCAGAAGGTGGCCATCGGCGACCGCACATTCTGGGTGACGGCGACCGGGCCGCTACGCGTGAAGTTCACCCTGCCAGAGCGATTCGTCGGCCGAGTGAAAAAGGGCGAACAGCTCACGGTCACCTCCCCTGACCTTCCCGACAAGAAGTACAACGCCAAGGTGATCGAGTTTAGCCCGGTGGTCGATCCTTCCAGCGGCACCATCGAAGTGCTGGCCGAGCTTGCAGCTCCCTCGGGCGAGCTGCAGCCGGGGATGACCGCCCAGGTCCGCATCCATAACCCGCGATGAACCTCACAGAAGCCTTCGATGTCGCCTTGCCGGATATACCGGCGCTGGCGCAGCGGGATGTCCCGCCGAAGATGCATCCCAGGCTGATCGCCGCCGAGCACATGGAGGCGGGGGTTCCTGTCATCAGCGTGGTGATCTCAGGCCGGGCGGAAGTGTATCGCCTGAACCGGGCGCAGTGGGGGCTGATCCAGATGTTCGACGGCACCCGCACTACTTACGAACAGATTGCCACCGACTTCGCCGCCAAGTACAACATGCCCACCACGGCGGAGGAAGTCCGCGATGTCGCCGAGACGCTGGCCGCCGGCGATTTCTGGGACAAGAGCGCGGTCGAGCACAACGTCACGCTCTACCGCAAGTTGAAGGATGAACGCGGAAAAAAGGCCAAGAAGAAGTCGCGGTACGGGGACTTGAGCCGCATCCAGTTCCCCGGTTGGGACCCGGACCGCTTTTTCGAGATCGTTTACCCGTACATCAAGTTCATGTATACGCGATGGTTCACGGCCCTGACGCTGCTCGGATTCGCGGTGATGTTCTACATTTGGATCGACCATTGGGGCGAGTATTCGCGCGACACCATCAAGTTCTTCAACTTCACCGACAAGGGCTTTCGGGACATCGTCGAGTTCTACGTGCTGGGCTGCTGCGTGCTGTTCATCCATGAGTCGGCGCACGGGCTCACGTGCAAGCGCCTGGGCGGACACGTGCATGACATGGGCTTCCATCTCATCTACTTGACGCCGGCATTCTATGTGGATGCCACCGAAGCTTACGTGTATGGTGGGCGGTGGGACCGGATCCAAGTCGTGGTGGCAGGCGCCTGGTCGGAGTTGATCATCTGCGCCATCGCGGCCCCCATCTGGGTGAGCACGCCACCGGGGTCGTGGGGACACGAGTTGTGTTACAAGCTGATGCTGGTCACGGGCGTGGCTGTCCTCTTCATCAACTGGAACCCCCTGATCAAGCTGGACGGCTACTTCATCCTTTCCGAGCTGCTGGAGGTCCACGACCTGAAGGAAAACTCGACGGCGTACATGTCGGCCTGGGTGCGGAAGACTATCTTCCGGCTGCCGGTCGAAGTGCCCTATGTGCCGCCCAAACGGCGGCCGCTGTTCGCGGCCTACGCGATCGCTTCCGGGACCTACAGCTATTTCATCCTGTTCGTGTTCGCGAGGATCATCGGCAACATGATACGCGTGGCCATCCCCGAGTGGGCGTTCCTCGGGAGCACGGCGGTGGTGTTTCTCATGTTCCGTTCGCGCATCCGAACCTTCTTGCGACTTATGAAAATCATATATCTCGATAAGAAAGATAAGCTCCGGGCTTGGCTGACGCCGGCGCGTACCGCTGCGACCGGCGCGGCGGCGATAGTCATCCTGTTCGCCCCGGTTTTCCACGAGAGCGTGACCGCACATTTCGTGCTGGAACCGCAGCGCCGGGTTGTGCTGCGCGCCGAAGTGCCGGGAACCGTGGCAGGGGTTTACGCCGAGGAGGGGCAGCGGGTGGCAGCCGGAGCTACCATCGCCAACTTGCGCAACCTGAAACTCGAAGGAGAAGCAGCCAAGGCGGCGACTGATCTGCGGATGGCGGCTAGCCGTGCTACGCAGGCGCAGCTGGGTTACGGTGACTACGGCCGGGCGGAAGCGGAGGAACGCAGCTTAGCCCAACGCAGCCGGTTGCTTTCCGATGAGATTGTGATGTTGGCGGTTACAACTCCCATGGCCGGCACGGTGACCACGCCACGCATGAGTGACCGCGTGGGATCCTACCTGGAAGCGGGCGCCGAGATCGCCGAAGTCGCCGACATGAGCACGATGCGCGCTCGAATGTTCGTGCCCGAGTTCGAAATGCACAAGGCCAGGATGAACGCCCGGGTACGGCTGCACTGCGACTGCTCGATCGATCACCTCGAAGGAACAGTATCCGCAATCTCAACCCTGAGCAGAGCGGCAGACGCCGGTGTTGTTGAGCTAACATCGTATAAAGGCATCCGCCCCCCGAATTTTTACCAATACACCATTCTGGTGAACAATCCCGCCGGAGTCCTGAGATCGGGCATGGTGGGAACGGGAAAAATTTACGGTTCGCGGCGAAGCATCGCGATGTTCGTGCTCGAACCCGTGTGGGACTTCATGTCACGAAAGGTCTGGTAACAAAAGACGGGGGCTGCGGGATTACCCGCAGCCCCTACGAAGATCCCGCACGCAAACTCACTGGGTGTTGAAGCCGCCGCTGGAGTTCAGGCCGCCGCTGGAGTTCAGGCCGCCGCTGGCGTTCAGGCCGCCGCTGGCGTTCAACCCGCCGCTCGGGTTCATGCCCTTACTGGGTTTCAAACTCTTCTTGGCCAACACAGCCTTCTTCGCGGCTGCCCGGCTCTTGATCAAGGACTTTTTCTTCATTACCATTGGAAATTCCTCGCTTTCGAAAGATGAGTTGTAACTCTCTGCACTTCCGACCCCCAACCTGCTGCACCTTGGCCTAAAGCACGGGTGCTGCCAAATCCGGGCCGCCAAGAGGCGCACGTGGAATGAGTCACTTGCGGGCCGTGCCGGAAAGGCGGCGGGCAAGGAATCAATCTCCAGATTAAAAATTAATAATGCTGCATATTAAATTTTAATCTCTACCGACGGCGTACTTGCGGCACAGGTAGTGCATCTTTTGTTTGTCCATGCGCAAAAGTTTTGCCGCCAAAGCCTTGTTCTCGCCGGTGCGCCGCAGTGCGGCCTCCAGGTAGGCAACCTCGATGCGCGCCATCTCCTCATCGAAGTCGATGCCCTCTTCCGGGATCAGCAGGGCCTCCTGCTGGGTGGTGCTAGTGTAGAGTAATTGCGAGGGCAAGTGCTTGAGGGTGATGACCGGCTCGGAGGTCATCAAGACCAGGCGCTGGATCAGGTTCTCCAGCTCGCGAATGTTGCCCGGCCAGGGATTCTCCGCCAGGATGTCGATGACTTCCGGATCCACGCGCTTGAGCGGCACCCGGTCGGCGGCGCAGTACATGCGCACGAAATGCTCCACCAGCAGCGGAATGTCGCCGGGGCGCTCGCGCAGGGGCGGCAGGAAGATGGGGATCACGTGGATGCGGTAGTAGAGGTCTTCGCGGAAGCGGCCGGCGCGCACCAGCTCTTCCAGGTTGTCGTTGGTGGCGGTGAGGAGGCGGAAGTCGATCTTGCGCGAAGTCTTGCCGCCGATGCGCTGCACCGCCCGGTCCTCTAGCACCCGCAGCAGCTTGGCCTGCAGGTTCAAGGGCAGGGTGCCGATCTCGTCCAGGAAGAGCGTCCCGCTGTCCGCCTGCTCGATGCGCCCGGCGCGGGCCTCGTGGGCGTCGGTGAAGGCGCCCTTTTCGTGGCCGAACAGCTCGGTCTCGATCAGGTTCTCGGGCAGGGCGGCGCAGTTGACGCTAATGAACGGCTTTGCGGCCCGCGGCCCCACCGCCACGATAGCCCGGGCGGCCAGTTCCTTGCCGGTGCCGCTCTCGCCGCGGAGCATCACCGTGCTGCTGCTCTGCGCCACCCGCTGGATGGCCTCATAGACCCGCTGCATGGCCTCGCTGGAGCCGATGAGGTCGCAGAAGGAGTACCTCTGCGTGATCTCGTCGCGCAGGCGGCGGTTCTCCATCTCGATCATGCGCTTTTCCAGCGCCCGGTCGAGGACGATCTTGAGTTCCTGCGCATCCACCGGGGCCACGAAGAACTCGTCGGCGCCCAGTTCGCCGGCCTTCAGGCGTATGTTGCGGCTGCGCGAACGAGTGAGCGCGATGAGCACCACGTCGGGGCTCAGACGGCGGATCTCGGCCAGCAATTCCAGGCCGTGGCTGGTGGTGCCGGCGGCGGTATCGAGGTCGAGCACGATGCCATCCAGCGGGACCTGCTTCATCAGCGGCACCAGCGCTTCGGCCGAATTCAGCAGAATGCTGCGGTAGCTGGGGAGAAAGAACTGCTCGATATCCGGCAGCACGCTCTCTTCGGTGGTGAGGATGACGATATGGCGGCCGGGAGCGAGGTCAGCAGCAAGAGCGGCAGAGGACATGCGGGCCTTTCCCTGGGAGCGGGCGGCTCATTATATGCGAAAAATTCAATCTGGGTAGATGAAAATTATATACCCTGGAACAGCGCCGGCCTTCAGCCGGTTCAGGGCAGGACTTCGTAATGGGTGGTCATGCCCGCCGCCATGTGATCGCTCACGTGGCAGTGGAACATCCAGGTGCCGATCTTGTCCGGCACCATGTCGGCGGTGATCATCTGCGCCGGCGCAATGGAAACCACGTCGGTGGTCTCGCCCCCGGTGGTGACCACGTTGCCGTGCCAGTGCGGAGTATGGAAGTTGAACCCGTCGCCGAGGGTCACCAGGTACCAGCGCACGTGCTGGCCACGCTTCATGGTCATCGTGGGCCCGTCGCCGTAGATGTAGCCATTGATCGACCACTTGATGGTGGTATCGGCGAAGCCGCTGCCGGTCAGAAAGAAGTGGCCCGATTCATCGACCGGAATCGTATCGTCCGTCTTCACTCCTTTTGGATCGGCGGTATAAGTCTGGATGTTGTGGTCGAGATACCAGCTCTGGCTCTCGTTGTAAGCCATGAACAGGGCCACAAATTCGCGATCCACGTCTTTGGGCGTGCCATCGGCGCGGGCCATGCCGCGGCGCGTGATCACCAGGGCGCCGATGAGCCCGGCGTTGACGTCCTTGGGTTCTACGACATGGGAATGGTAGAGCCAGACCACGGAACTCGGATCTGCAGGCCGCGGACCGGAACGATCGACGACCTCCCAGGTGTAGATATGAGTCTTGCCGGGCTCGACTACACCCGTCTCCTCCCACGGCACTCCCCCGTAGGCAGTTCCCTCTGACGATTTGTCATACGCCACCCCATGCGGATGCATGCTGTAAGGGTGGCTGGCGTTGTTCTTGAAAACGACCTTGATCGTGTCGCCGACCTCCGCGTGCAGGACCGGCCCCACAATGCCCAGGTATTCGTCTTCCGACCGGCGCGGCTTCAGCTTCTGGAAGCTCTCGTCGGTATATTCCCGGTAGCAGGCTTTGAGATACTTGGTGCCGATGCGGTGCGGCCCGCGCTCGGTGTGGATCTTGGCGTAGCCGGCGAACGGCTTACCCGTCATGTGATCGATCCCGTTGGGCGCATAATCCCACTCCACCTCGTCGGCGGCGACGTAGTAGGTCCTCACTTTGCCGCTTCGCGGCTTAGCACTCTTCTGCTGTGCCGGGCTGAGCTGCGCCAGCAAGCCCATCATCGCCAGGGCGCAGGCGATTTTTCCTATTCCCATCAAACACCTCCTCACCAGTGTCGCGCATTATGCCTCATCGCGCTACCCAAGGCTTCCCGGTTTTCGTGCCAGCAACAAAAAAATGGCAGAGACGCAGCGGGCTGCGTCTCTGCATTCGGAGCACAGGGTTGGAGAAAGAATTTCTAGTAGGCCAGATTGTTGATGGCTCCGCCCAGATGCACGGCGCCGGCGCCCAGCAGCGGTACCTTCCAGAGCTTGTCGTGGCCGCCGCGCTTCAGGCGGTAGGCTAGGTAGCTGAAGGCGGCATCGGTGGCGCCCACGGTAGTATAGAAACGGGCGCGGTCGGGATGCGATCCCAGCAGCGGATTCATTTCCCGCCGTCCCGGAGTCCGCAGGCCGCGGATGGTGGTCTCGCCGTCCATTACCGCGCTGCCCGCGGTGAAGGCGACCAGGGTCCAATACTGGCGATCGGCAACACGTTGTTCGCCGGCAGCCGGGGGCACGATGCGGAGGGCGTTGCGGCTGGAACCCACCAAGGGTTGCGGCGCCGAGGAAACGATCGGTTCCGGCGCAGAAATCATCGGTTCGGCCGTGGACATAGAGGCGCTCAATACCGGTGTCTGTTGCGCCCGCGCCATCCCCGACGCCATCCCCAGCGCCAGCCCCAAGATCACTGCCCAGTTACTCCGGTAACGTCCCATGGTCGCTCCTTTGAGTCCGGTTGCGCTGGGGGGACCAGGGGGACAGCACTGCTTGAAACGCAATCTTCCGGCCACGCTAAGTGCCGGTTTTCTATGGCGTTGAAAAAGAACTCACTCGCACATGTGCAAGACTTTGCAGCTTGTACCTTCGGACATTCTCTATCGGCATTCGGACACCACCCCAACAGGGCCTGCTTCCCTGCCCTGAGGTTACTTTGGTGCGGAAAAACCGCCGTGATGCGCGCACACTTCGACGTGACGTAAATCACTGCCCGATGGAACCCGCTCTCCGTACTCTCAGCTTGCGACATTTTTTTCGAGGAGATCCCCGATGGCCTATGTGATTACCGATTCCTGCATCAAGGACGCGCTCTGCGTGGACGTCTGTCCGGTGGATTGCATTCATCCCAAGAAGGACGAGCCCCAGTTCGAGGCTGCGACCCAGATGTTTGTCAACCCGGCGGAATGCATCGATTGCGGCGCCTGCGTGCCGGTGTGCACCTCCGACTCGCTCCATCCCGCCGACGACCTGCCGGAAGATAAGAAGGAATTTATCGAGAAGAACGCCGCCTACTTCAACTAGCGATCCGCTTCCCTGCCTCCCGACGTGGAGAGACGCAGCCATGCTGCGTCTCTGCCACCACCCATGCGGCCAAAAAGAAAAGCCGCCCGCAGGCGGCTGCGCAAAACCCCATGCGTGAAAGCTGCTAGCCGGCGACTTCCTCCAGTTGCTTCAGGTCGACGTCGAAGTTGGAGTAGACGTGCTGCACGTCGTCCTGATCTTCCAGAGCCTCCATGAGGCGGATCATCTGCGCGACCTGCTGCCCTTCCAGCTTGATGTAGTTCTGGGGCAGCATGGCGACTTCCGAGGTGGAGACCGGGTACTTGGCCTTCTTCACTGCTTCGACCACGGCTTCGTAGCCGTGCGGATCGGTGATGATCTCCCAGTTCTCGCCGTCGTCGCGCAGGTCTTCCCCGCCGCTCTCCAGCACCACGCCCGTCAGGTCGTCCTCTTTCGCCGCCGCCTTGGGCACGATGATGGAGCCTTTCTTATGGAACATCCAGGCCACCGAGCCCGCTTCGCCCAGGTTGCCGCCGTGCTTGCCGAAGGCGTGGCGGATCTCGCTGACGGTGCGGTTGCGGTTGTCGGTGGAGAGCTCGACCAGCACCGCCACGCCGCCCGGCCCGTAGCCTTCGAGCTGGAATTCTTCGTAGGTGGCCCCGGGCAGCTCGCCGGTGCCGCGCTGGATGGCGCGCTTGATGTTGTCGGCGGGCATGTTCTCCGCCTTGGCGGCGGCAATAGCGGTGCGCAGGCGCGGGTTCTTGTTGGGATCACCGCCGCTCTTGGCGGCCATGGCGATTTCCCTGATGAGGCGGGTAAAGATCTTGCCTCGCTTGGCGTCCAGCGCGCCCTTCTTGTGCTTGATGGTGGCCCATTTGGAATGGCCAGACATAGGAAAACCTCAGAACGGAAGTCGGTTTGGCGGCCTCGGAAGCCGCCAGATAATACAAGAAACTATGAAGGCAATTGTGGATTATAGCATGGCGGCGCGGCGTGAAATCGCGCCGCAGACGGGGGCAATTGGCGAAACACGGGCTGCACGGTTGCACGCGAGATAATGACGCGTGGCACCAGACGGGGTTCGATGGGTCCATGAACCAATGACTCAATTCCCCAATCCGGCCAGGGCTGTAAACCTTGGCCGCCGTAGTCCGTCTCACTCAACAGCGGCGCGGATGGAGAACACGCTGGAAATGGCGACCCTGGGGCGGGCGGCGGCGGAGAGTACACCGCTCGACTTCGATCTATTGGTGCGCCAGCACCAGCAGCGAATCTACCGCGTGCTGCTGGCGATGGTGCGCGATCCCGACTTGGCCGACAACCTGACCCAAGACTGCTTCGTGCGCGCCTACCAGAAGCGGGCCAGCTTTCGTGGCGAATCCAGCGTCAGCACGTGGCTCATCAGCATCGCCATCAACCTGGCGCGCGACCAGGGCCGCAACCGGCGCGCCGGCTTCTGGCGGCGGCTGTTCGCGGCGC
>DATNJE010000162.1:0-2247 GCA_035604095.1 Terriglobales bacterium | reverse complement strand
AGGCTGCGGGCGAACTCGTAAGACCGACATGCGGGATGTGGTTGATGCCATCTTCTATATTGCCCAGTCCGGTTGCCAGTGGCGCATGCTGCCGAAGGATTTCCCGCCGTTCACCACGGTGCAGCGGTATTTCTACACGTGGCGCGACAACGGGAGATGGGAGACCATCAACCACGCGCTGCTGATGGAAGTGCGCGAAGCCGCGGGCCGCGAGGCAAGTCCAACCGCGGGCGTTATCGACAGCCAGTCGGTCAAGACGACCGAAGCCGGCGGGCCGCGCGGCTATGCAGCCGAGAAGATGGTCAAGGGCCGCAAGCGGCACATCCTGACCGACACCATCGGCCTGCTGGTCGGCGCGACCGTTCACCCGGCGGACGTGCAGGACCGTGATGGCGCACCACCGTTGCTCGCGAGCGTGCGCAGCGCGTTTCCCTGGCTGCGCCACGTCTTCGCCGACAGCGCCTACGCCGGTGACAAGCTGAAGGGGATGCTGGAGAAGCTCGGCACCTGGACCATCGAGGTCGTCAAACGCTCCGATGTCGCCAAGGGTTTTGTGCTGCTGCCCCGGCGCTGGGTGGTGGAGCGCACGTTGGCCTGGCTGAACCGCAACCGCCGTCTGGCCAAGGATTTCGAAGCCACCATCGAAAGCGCGGTGACTTAGTACCCTGATTCGCAATTACGGTGACGTATTACGGTACAAGAACTTTCTGGTATAAGCGCGGCGTTTCTTTAGCTTGGCAAGGAGCACGTGCAGATCGCGACGCGTGAAGGTCCACTTGAACGGTTTGGCAGCCCGCTGATAGCGGACCTGGAACGCCGTCACACTCCGTTTTAGATCGGCCAAGCTGGCAAAGCTGCTCGGCGTGAGCAGCTTCCGCTGGACAATGGAGAAGTACACCTCGAGTTGGTTGAGCCAACTGGCGTGAACCGGGGTATGAACCAGAACGGCGTTGGGCCACTTGGTACGAAGACGGTCGGCGGCACGTCGGCCACGGTGGCACGAGCCATTGTCGGCAACCAGGAACACGCGGCGCGCCGCCCGATAAGGCTTCTGCCCCATGACCTGTCCGACCAGGCGATGGAACGCCGCAATGCTGTTCTTGCGCTCGCAGCGACCGAACAGTCTGGCCCGATGCACATCCCACGCGGCAAGATAGGCCAAAGCGCCGGCACGGACGTATTCGTGCTCGACGTAGATCGGGCGCCCTGGTGCCGGCGGCAACGACGGATGTTTCCGCCGCCTTGCCTGGATGCTGGTCTTCTCATCGATGCAGAGCACGTAATCCCGCGACCCCAGCGCTGCGCCTTTCCAGCGGCGCTGGTACAGATCGATGACCCGGCCGGCCTTGCGGGCAAACTGCGGGTCGCGGGGGAAGATCCAACTGCGATGGCGCCAGGGGCGCAACGCGTCCTGGCCAAGCCAGCGCCAAAGCGTGGTGCCGCTGATCTTCGCGACGATGCCGCTCGCCACCGCCTCCTGACGCAGCTCGGCAACGGACCAATGCGCCAACGGCAGGCCACGACGGGACGGCAGCTCACACGCCAGTGCCTTGATCGCAACCACCACATCGGGGGGAAAAGCGG
This sequence comes from Terriglobales bacterium, assembly GCA_035604095.1. Classification (GTDB taxonomy): domain Bacteria; phylum Acidobacteriota; class Terriglobia; order Terriglobales; family Acidobacteriaceae; genus JAHFUA01. The sequence continues at coordinate 663 of DATNJE010000162.1, read as the reverse complement.
GCCGGTCGCCCGCCCCGGGGTCGGTCTTCGAGGCCAGGCAGTCGGTCGATCCAGAAGCGGCGGCGCCATTTGCTGGCGATCTGGCGTGGCATGCCGAGCTGAGCCGCAATTCTGGTCGTTGCCAAGCCCCTGGCTCGCCAGGAGCACAACCTTTGCCCGCATCACGTCCCGATACGGTGACGTGTATTCCTTGCAGCGAGCCTCGAGCTCCGCTTGCTCCTGTTCTGTCAGCCGGATCGCGAAAGGGCTCCGCCTGGGCATGATCGGTCCTCCTGGGAGAGGAGGACCTTGTCGTGCCGACACGAGTCGGCCCAAAATACGTCACCGTATTTATGAAACAGAGTACTAAGGGGGTTTGCGTTGCCGATCGCCCGCCACCCCCCCGCCGGCCGGTACGGCTCCATCAACGCGCGTTATCTGCCGGCGGGGCGCCGCAATTCATGCACCCCCTGCCGCGCAGCGCGTGACGCCTGCAAGCAGGCTGCCCTGCTTTCGAGGGGCCGGTCAGATTTGTCTCGTGCGCTTACACTCGTCACTTGAATGGAAGGTTCGCCAGCGCGTTCGGTAGGTTGCTCACGGCGGCGTAGGCAGTGAAGCCGAGGGCGAAGGCCTCGACATAATCGAAGCCGCGCGCGCCGAAGACCCGCGGCCCCACATGGTAGC
>DATNJE010000161.1:0-4278 GCA_035604095.1 Terriglobales bacterium | reverse complement strand
TGGGTTCAGCAAAGCCGACGATCACGGCGCGGGCATCCGCCTCGCGTTGCAGCCGCAGGGCCACGTCGTCCAGGATGGCCTTGGCGGTGTTGTCCACGCGGGCGCTGTTGCGCGCGAAGCCGATCTCGTTCAGCTTGCTGGATTGCGGCGGCGCTGGCGGCACCTCCACGTTCACCGAAGCGGTGGCCCGGGAACTCAGGCCGCGGCTGTCGGTGCAGGTGGCGGTGGCCGTAATCGGACCCGCCGACGCACCCGTGGTATCGAGCGTAGCGGTGTTGCCGCTGCCGCTGATCCTGCCGCCGGTGGCCGACCAGTTGCCGATGCTGGCCTGCACCGGATAATCGGGTGCGTTGTCCGGGCTGCTGCAACTGCAGGAGATGGCCGAGGGGGTTCCTGCCAGCACCGATCTCGGATTGGCGGAGCAGGAAATCCGCGGCGGATTCTTGGGCCGCTCCTTGATGTTGAAGGTGGCGCGGCAACTGGCCTCGCCCTTGTGGCCGTCGGTGATGGTAGCGCCGGCCGTGTAGCTGCCGGGAGCCAGGCCGGTGGTGTCGATGCTCGCCGTCGAACCCTTGCCCGTGAGCTTGCCCCCGCTGCCGCTCCAGTTATAACTGAGAGTCCGCTTGGGGTTGAAGTTCATGCCGCGAGCGGTCGCGCTGACCGGTTCCCCAGCATAGACATCCATGGGGTCGACACTGCAACTGGCGCTGGGCGGAGGTCCGGGCGGCGCCACTCCCAGCAGAAAGTTGATACCGGCTTGGTAGCGCACGCTGTTAAAGGTAACGTCGGCGCTGCCGGTCGTAGTCGTAGCCGCGGCTGCAACCCCGGCCGTACCCCCGGTCGTACCCCCGCCGAAACTGGAGAAGGTGTGCTTGGAATGCATAAAGTCCAACTGCACCGGACGCACATCCACATGGCGCGAGACGTGGATATCCACTCCGCCGCCCACGGCCAGGCCGAAAGCGTTGTCCGGCGAAACACCCGATACGTTCGTGACCGCTACGCGGTGTAAACCGAACAGGGCCTCCCCGAAGAAAGCGAAGTGCGAGGTGCGAGTTTCGACGTGCGGCCCGAACATAATCGTCCCGACGTGGACGTCGGCTCCGGCCAGTACGTCGTTAGGATCAAAGGTTTTATAATGCCCGCCGAAATCGGCCGTGAGGCCGAAGTGGGGCGCGACATTGAAGGTGGCGGCGGCCCCCCAGCCGGCGGGAACGGCGTCCAGGTTTAAGGCAGTTCCGTCTACGTTCACGCCGGGACGCAGCAGTGAATATCCGCCGAAAACTTCGACCTTGGGCTGCGGGTTGTCAGGCGACTGCGCCTGCGCCGTTGTTATCGTGCCGATTGCAATCGCCCCCACCACGATCGCGAGCAGCAGCACGCGGACTGGGAAACCCTCACTGCGAAGTGACATGGTCTTACCTCCCGATTTTAGGTACCGCGATTACCGTTTCGACAACTGAGAGACTGCGCCGTGCGGGGCGCAACAACGCGCTCCGGCCAACCGGGCATTGTACATGGGAACAGGTTCGAGCAAAAAGTCAAGTAGCAACAATTATTCGCTTGAGACTCAGCAACTGAGCCCCAATGATAACTGTGACACCGCACCACCAAGGAAACTGTTCAGTATTGGACAGTTTGCGTTGAGATTTAAGATAAACTTCCCCCCCCGGGCAGGGAGGACCGCACGCGGGCACCGCAGAACTATTGAAAGAAACAACGGTCGAACGCGCCAGCCTCGCTTGGCATCCTATTCAGGTATCCGCGGGCCCTTGCTGGGCGTGTCTTCCCAGGGGTACCGGCTTGCCGGGCGGGTGTGCTGGCCCGGACAATAAGGTCTGAATGGCATGAGTCAGGAAAAGATCCTTATCGTCGATGACGAAGAGAACGAACGCGCCGGCTTGGCGGAGCTGATCGCCGGCTGGGGCTATCGCACCGAGACCGCCCGGGACGGGGTGGAGGGATTGGAGAAGGCTGCCGCCTGGGGGCCGGACCTGATCATCACCGATCTGAAGATGCCGCGGCTGGACGGCATGGGCTTGCTGCAACGTTTGGCGGACGAGCCCCAGACCGTGGCCGTGATCCTGCTGACCGCGCAGGGCAGCGTGGATTCCGCCGTCCAGGCCATGAAGATGGGCGCTTACGACTACATCCAGAAGCCGGTGGACGTGCAGCGCCTGCGCAACATCCTGCAAAACGCGGCACGGCTGCGGGAAACTTCCGTGGAACTGGAAGTCACGCGCCGCAAGCTGCGCGATACCGGCGTGCTGGGCTCGCTGGTGGGAGCGTCCAAGAAGATGCAGGAGATCTTCCGGCTCATCGACCTGGTGGCGCCCTCCACCGCGTCGGTGCTGATCACGGGCGAGAGCGGCACCGGCAAAGAACTGGTGGCTCGCACCATCCACAACCTGAGCCCGCGCAAGGCCAAGCCGTTCGTCGCCATCAACTGTTCCGCTATCCCGGAAACGCTGATCGAGAGCGAGATTTTCGGCCACGAGAAGGGCGCCTTCACCGGCGCGATGGAGCGCCGCGCCGGCTGCTTTGAACTGGCCGAAGAAGGCACGCTGCTGCTGGATGAGATCGGCGAGATGCCGGTAGCCACGCAGGCCAAGCTGCTGCGTGTGCTGGAAGACCACAGGTTCCGCCGCCTGGGCAGCAAGGTGGAAACCGAGGTGGACGTGCGCGTGCTGGCCGCCACCAACAAAGTCCCCGAAGACGCAGTGGCGAGCGGCCAATTGCGCAACGACCTGTATTACCGGCTGAATGTCTTCAACATCCACATGCCGCCGCTGCGTGAACACAAGGAAGACGTCCCGCAACTCGTGGAATCCCTGCTGGCGGACGTCAACAACAAGCACCAGCGGCACATCACCAGCGTGGCCGACACGGTAATGAGCCTGTTCCACAATTACGCCTGGCCGGGCAACGTGCGCGAGCTGCGCAACACGCTGGAGCGCGCGGTGATCGTCTGTGAAGCCTCGACGGTCGAGATCAAGCACCTGCCGCCGGGCTTTGGCAGCGTCACGCCGCGGCCCGCGGTGCAGGAAGCCAACGCCGTTCGCCTGGGCGTGGGCACCACCGTGGAAGAGGCCGAGAGACTGCTGATCTTGAAAACGCTCGAAGCCACCAACAATAACAAGACCCGTGCCGCCGAGATTCTGGGCATCAGCCTGAAGACCTTGCACAATAAGCTGAAAGAGTACGGATCGGTGGCGGAGGCAGCCGCCGAGACGGGAACCTAGGGGATTTGCAATTGGTAATTTGTAATTTGTAATTTGAAAAGTTCGGGCGTTCGAGAGCCTGCGCACCGCGATCACGCTCGACAAAATTACAAATTACAAATTACAAATTACCAATTAGAAATTCTGTATGCGTTTTCGCCTCAAAACCAAGCTCGTGCTGGCCATCAGCGGGATGGTGATGGCGGTGGTGGCCACGTTTTCCACCATCTACATCTCGCGCACCGTGCGGCAAGCCCTGGAGAACGCTTACGCGGACGCCGATTTCGTCGGCCACCAGGTCTTCCAGCTAACGCGCGACGCTCTCGAGGTCGACCTCAGCAATTCCCGGATCAACTTTGACGATCCGGAGGCGATGCGGCCGGTGCTGCAAGAGACTTTGGAGAACAATTCCGGGTTGAGCTCGCTGCTGCAATCGGTGATCGGATACTCGCCCACCATCTACGACGTCTCCATTGTGGATGCCGGGGGGCACGCGCTGCTGCGCACCGATGGCGGAGAGCTTGGCACAATCATTCCCCAGCGCGAGGAGCTGATTTCGGTGGTCAATGGCGGCGTCCGCCGACAGATGGAGGTGGTGTTCGGCGGCCCGCAGGTGTACGAGCGGCGCATCCCACTGCTGCGGGGCAAGCAGCCGTTCGGCGCCATCCGCATCGGCATCTCCACCACCTTCCTCAAAGACACGCTACGACGGCAACTGCGAGCCTCGGTGGTGTTTTCGCTGCTGGCCATCGTGGCTTCGCTGGCGCTGGCCGCCAGCCTCTCCAACCTGGCGCTGAAGCCGCTGGAAGCCATCAATCGCCGCCTCGACCTGCTAAGCGCGGGCCAGGAACCGAGCGGAAAAGAACGGCAGCGCAGCGACGAATACGGCGTGGTCACCACCAAGATCGACCGCCTAGGCCGGCAGATGCGCGACGTCAAGGAGGTCTTCTCCGCCTTGAAGGAGAACCTCGACCAGATCATGGCCAACCTGCAGGACGGCGTCATGCTGTTCACCCGCGATTCGCGCGCCGTGCTGGTGAGCGCGTCGGTGGAAGGG
>DATNJE010000160.1:0-7398 GCA_035604095.1 Terriglobales bacterium | reverse complement strand
CGACGAACGATGACATCATCCGGAGATTCAGCGAGGCGGTCAACGCGGGACGGATCATCGTGAATTCACCGGGATCGATCGGGGCCCTGGGCGGCGTCTATAACGATATGGTGCCCACCTTCTCCTTCGGATGCGGGACCGGCGGTGGCAACAGCACGACCGACAACGTCAACGTATACCACTACCTGAACATCAAGCGTGTGGCCCGAAGGATACCGGCACATATGTGGTTTCGCATTCCCAACCAGATCTACTTCAACATGAACGCCGCAGAAAACCTGCGCCAGTTCGCGTCGCGTTCAACCGTTCTCATTACCAACCCGGCTTTGGAGCAGATGGGCCTGGTCGATATTGTCCGGCGCTACCTTCCCGAGCAGACTCCACTCCACGTTTCAGTGATCCCCGACGCGGAACCCGAGGTCAAGGTGGTGCTGGAAGGAGTGGAGACGCTGAATCTCTTCCGGGCGGACCAGATCATCGCGCTCGGCGGCGGGTCTGTGATCGACGCGGCCAAGATCATGAAGCTCAAGTACGAATCGCCGCAGGCGGACCTGGAGGAACTGGCCGCGCCGTTCCTCGATATCCGGAAGCGCGTGGTTCAGTACCCGACCGAGAAAGTGAACCGGGCACGGCTGATTGCCATCTCCACCACCAGCGGCACGGGCAGCGAAATCACTCCCTTCGCCGTCATGTTCGACAAGCAGAGCGGGCGCAAGGTCACGCTTGCCGACTACTCGCTCACGCCCGATGTGGCCATCGTCGATCCGCAGTTCGTTATGTCGATGCCGAAAGGCCTGACCGCTGACACCGGTATTGATTGCCTGACCCACGGGCTGGAGGCGGCAGTTTCGATTTACGCTTCGCCCTACACCGACTGCAACGCCCTGCAGGCGATTCAGCTCGCGTTCAAGTACCTCCCCATCGCGTACGAGCACCCGCATGATGAAGAAGCGCGCACCATGATGCACAACGCCGCCTGCATTGCGGCGATTGCGTTTGCCAATGCGTCCGTGGGTGTGAATCACGCGCTGGCTCATGCTTTCGGCGCGCGCTTCCGCGTTGCGCACGGTCGGGCCAATGCGCTCATGCTGCCGCACGTGATTGCCTATAACGCCTCTGTACCCACCAAGTTCATGCCTTCGCCCAACCAGCGGGCGTATTCCGCGCATAAGAAATACGCTTTGATCGCGGACTTGCTCGGCCTGGGCGGAAGTACGGTTGAAGAAAAGGTGAAGAAGCTAATTACGGCGATCGAACAGTTGCTCGATCAACTGGCGTTCCCGCGTTCCATCGCCGAGCTGGGGATTTCCAGGGAAGAATTCGAGCGCGCCGTGCCCGACCTGGTCAAGATCGCTTTTGACGATCCCTCCTGGCGCACCAACCCTCGCATGCCGCTGTTGAAGGAGCTGGAGGGGCTTTTGTGGAGCGCGTACGAGGGACGGCCCGCAACCCAGCATGCTTCACGGGAACGAACGGCATAAGGAAGGCGTACTTGCATGGCAACAATCGCGGTGATGTTTAAGATTGACGGAGAGGGCGTGGCGCCTGCCCTGCAACAGGCGGGGGAGAGGCTGGACAAGGCCAACGGCCATGCGGTTCTGGATTTTTCCACCGTGCGCCGGGTCGATCCGGCTGCCCTTTCCGCGATGCAAGAGCTCGCCGCTACCGCTGACGGCAGAGGCGTCAAGCTCGCGTTGCGCGGCGTCAACAGCGATGTTTACAAGGTACTCAAGCTGGCGAAGCTGGCATCACGATTTTCGTTTTTGTCTTGAGGCGAGGGCTATGCCGCAGCTCCACGAAAATGACCGCATGTCCGAAGGAGACGCGCTCTTTCTATATCTGGAACGCCAGGGGATGCCCCTTAACATCGCCTCCGTGGCCGTGTTCGACGGCACCATTTCCCTCGCCGAATGCATGGAATTCGTGAGTTCCAAGCTTCCGCTCATCCCGCGCTACTTTCAGCGTGTGGTAATCCCTCCACTCAACTTTAGTCTCCCGGCATGGGAGTACGATCCCGAATTCGACATCCGCAACCACGTCCGCGAGGTCATGCTCAAGCGCGGAACCGACGCTGATCTGAAAGCTGCAGCCGCCAGGATCCTGAGCGTCATGATGGACCGGCGCCATCCGCTGTGGGACATCACGCTGATGCAGGGGTTGAAAGGCAATCGCACCGCCATCGTCGTTCGCATACATCACTGCCTGGCGGATGGTATCGCCGGCGTTGGCCTGATGAACGTCTTGATGGATCCGGAACCGATTGCGCATGCGCCGGCGAAAAAAATTCCGCACTTCCACCGTCCGCCGCCGCGCGATGCTGAAGCCTCTGCGGTGGAGGGATTGGTGAACTCCTTCAGTTCGATCGTGCAGCGGCTCCTGGCCATGCAGAAGGGGGTCCTGGACTTTGCACAGCGGTCCAATGCCGGAGGCTCGGAGGGGGCGCCTTCCGACATCAACGGGCTGCTGCCGGAAATTCCCTCTCCCGCCGAGCGATTGCCCTTCAACGTCGTTTGCCGCGGCCCGCAGAAGATTGCTTGGGGCGAGATTCCGATGGCACAAATCAAAGCTGTCCGGGAGGCCACCGGAACGACGGTCAACGATGTTGTGATCACCGTGCTCACCGCGGCCCTTCGGCGGTATGCGGAACTGCAAGGAGCGAAGCTCAAGGGGCGGTTGCTCAGGATCGCGGTGCCCGTGAATACACGGGGCAACGGCAATCCCGGCGATCTCGGCAACCGCATCTCGTTTCTTTCCGTCTCGGTCCCGTTGGGCGTGCGCAATCCGCGGAAACTGCTGGCTGCGGTCCACGACAGAATACAGTCTCTCAAGAATGGCCATGCCGCCGAGTTTGTCAGCATGGGGGGCGCATTGCTGGGCATGATTCCTCCGGCCTTGCAGGCACTCGCCGGTCCCCTGGTGAGCCAGTTGCCGATCAGCTTGTGCAACACCATCTGCACCAACGTGCCCGGTCCGCAAGTTCCGCTCTATCTGCTCGGTCGCAAGATTCTGCGCTGGTACCCTTACGTCCCCATCGGGGGCGAGATGGGACTCAACTGCGCCATGCTGAGCTACAACGACACCGCCTATTTTGGATTTACCGGGGATGCGCCGGCGGCGCCGCATCTCCACCGCTTGGAAAGGTTTCTCCGCCTGAGTTTTGCAGAACTGCAGAAAGCCGCTGGGATCCGCTTGCGCCGGCCGAGGCGCGAGCCGCCCAAGCCCAGCCTCGTGTCCACGCCGAAACCCGCGGCGAAAGAGAAGGAAGTTGTGCTCTCTGCGAGCGCCTAATGGGCAGCGCATCCCGCCAGACCGGCTAAGCGATCCGACGCGGCGCACCCCTTAAGGAAGAGCGGGGGAAGTGGTGATGGAGAGCCCACCAGGCTGCGCACCAGCAGACCCGTACTCTGCCACCAGCCATGGAAGATTTCGCCTCCGGCACCGCGAACCTGCAGCGGCCGCCAGCGATTCAGTTCGGAGTATTGCCTAAGCCCGCCAGCCGCATGTTCGTGATCCGCATGGGTGTTGAGGGTCACTACTAGGCGCCGGGTATCGACTCGCAGCCCTTCGCGCAGAGCTTTGAGCGTGCTCTCCTTCGCGCTCCAGAGCAGGGTCACAAGCCGAGGCTGGTCATCTTCGGGCGCGCGCGTGATCAAGTCCTGCTCTGCGCTTGTAAAGTAGTCCGCAACAAAGCTACCGTCCCGCGGCTCGATCAACTCGAGATCACAACCGAGCTGCGCGCCACCCCTCGCGATGGCACAAACCGCAATACCGGCGCGATGGCTGATGGAAATAGTGGCCGCCGCCGGACCGCGGGCAAGGAAGAGTTCGGGCGCGCCGGAAGGCGCCGGACGTATTTCGATCTCCTGGAAAGACCGCGGATCCCCGGGTAGATTCAGGTATGCGGCAGCGGCGCGCTTGGCGGCCCAGCGTCCCAGCCTCCAATCGGCGCTCCGTTTCGCGAACCGCATGCGGCTCAGGAGGACGGCTTCATCCGAGCTCAGCCAATCATCGTGCGCCGGCAGATCGGCTTCGGTCTGTTCCAGCCAGTGCGTCTCCATTGATCGAGTCATGCAACTGCTTGCAGTTTCTTCAACGGCTCGGCATCCACCTTGCCGGGGAGCGCCTCCGTGCGGTAGCCGCTTACGCGTACATACCGTTTTCCTGCTTCGTCGAGAACCTCCACGTCGAAGCTCTTTTGCGCGGGATCGGCAGTCACCACCGCATAGAGCCGGCCCTCGGCCCGATCCGGCGTGTCCCACAGGCAGACTTGGCGAATATGCTGTGGGAGTCCCATCCGGCCCTCCACCTTGAGCTCCCACAAACCGGCAGTCTGCAAGCAGAGTTCAATCAGCCGCGGCGACACGGCAGCTAGTTTCTCCGATGGATGGTGGTTGGCGGGCAAGCCCTTCGCCATCAGGCCAACCACGCGGTTCCCATCCCACCACGCCCGTTCCAGAACCTGGTACGCGGGTCCATGGAAGTAGATGCGGTAAATGTCGGCCGCTTCGAACACTGATCCGGAGGGTGCCGCCAGCGCCGGCCCGGGTACCGCGGCGAGCGGTTGTCTCGCCAGCCGCACCCGTCCCGTGAAGTGGGTCGTTACCTGCGGTTCCGCCTGGTTGTGGAGCAGGCGGCGACCAATCAGGCGGCAATCCGTCAGCACGGCGTTTCCGGCCGAATGCCAGACCGTTTCGATCGTGACCGTGCGGGGCTCATTGCGGTAAAACTTGAAGGGCGCCAGGAAGTTCACCTCTTCGAGGGACTCCACGTGCCACCCGGGAAGCATTGACAGCGCCGCTTCCGCAAACGCCTCGATGCCCATGACGCCAGGCAGCACGGGCGTGCCGTCAATCTGATGATCATGCAAGAAGGGCTGTACCTTCGGGTCCAGCGTGGTCTCGATGGTCAAGCCGCTGTGCACGCCGAGCCCCGCAACCTTGCCGAGCATCGGTCCTTGCCAATGTTCCTCAGCGGAAGCTTGTACTGCCTGCAGATCGAGTCCGCCGGTCGCGTCGAATTCGCTCAGCATAATGCCGAGGCGCTTCCCGATCACAATTTCACCGCGAGTGCCGCCGGCAGTCAGCTCGCGGCGGATTATGGGGATCCCCGCTTCGGGTGGCAGCATATCAATCCCTGCCACCTCCATCATCTTGGGAATGGAACCGCGGGTCGCCATGCCGATACCGCCCCAGGCCGTCCAGTCGATGGCAATACCGCGGGTGCCTGGCCGCGTAGTGCGGAAGCTCGAACTGATTTTGCACAGCAGGTCGTTGACGGCGCTGTAGTCAGTCTGGCCGCCGTTGCCGAAGCGCCCGGCGACGGAGCTGAACGCAACCGTTGCCCCAAGCGGCATGTCGCCGATGGCGCGCAGCAGATTGAAGAAGCCGTCAGCCTTGACGTCGAAGACCAGATCGAATTCGCGCGGCTCCTTGTCCGGCAGGAAGTGGCTGCGCTCCAGGCCGGCGGCGTGCAGCAAGACGTCGATGCGCCCGCTGCGCTCCCGGACTTGCCTGATAACCCTGGCGACAGCCTCATGGTCGGTGAGATTCAGGCTGAAGTAGTGCGCCGTGCCGCCCGCCGCTCGCACGGCTTCGATGGCGCTCTCGGCGGCCTGCGCGCGCTCGAGGGCGGCCAGTTCCTTTTCAACCAGAACCGGAGTGGCGCGATCGCCGCGCGCTTGTATGCGCGCAAACAGGTCACGCTTGAGCCCATCTTTGTCGCTGGTGAAGCGCTTGAGATCGGGATTATTCGGATCGGGCTCCGGCACCAGGTCGAGCAGGTAGAACGTGCCGCCTGAAGCCGCCGCCAAATCGGCGGTAATGGCCGAAACGATACTGCCTGCCGCTCCGGTGACCAGGAAGACAGTGTCCTTGTCCAACGTCATACCCGGCTTGCCGTCCGCTGCCGGCTGTTCCTCTACGCCGACCGTCCAGCGCTGCCCGGTCTTGTAGCCGATTTCCACTGTTCCGGGATCGCGCAACGCTTCTTCGACGAGGATCTCAGCGACTTCCAACGGTGTGCGTTCCGCTTCGAAATCTGCCGCCTTGACGAGCACGTCTGGGCGCTCGCGCTTGTAGGCCTTGGTGAAGCCGCTCACGGCGCCGCCCAGCGGAGCGACTGCGCCGGCCGCGTCATAACCGTGCTGCCCGCCCAGGCGGGTTGCGGAAACGAGAAAAGTGCCGGCGGTCGCAACCTGTTCGTACAACGCGCGCATGGTCGTGAACAGCAGCTTGATCCGGACTCGCAGGGCCTCATGCCAGGTGCTCGCGTCCATATCACCGAGAAGTGGCTCTCTGGTGAGCGCCGGCAGCCAATAGACTCCGTGCACGGGACCGGCGGCCAGCCAAGTCTTCAGCCGGACGCTCAGCGCGTCCGCGTCGGGCGCGCCATCAATACTAAGGACCTCGACGCCCATGCCTTGGAGACGGCGCGTCAGCGCCTCTGCCACCCCGCCGCTGTCCGGCATGATCACCACGCGACGGCCGGCAGCTAGCGTGACTCCGGTTGTCTTGCATAGGTTGAGTGCTGGACGTAGCGTTGCGACAGGTACGCGGCGAGGAATCTTATCTGCTGCATCGAAAGATGCCAGGATCGGGCGCGGGGCGACCGGCGCTGTTGCTGGCGAGGCCGCCGCTTCCGCCTCTTTCGCGGTAACGGTGACAGCAGGGGTTGCGGTTCGCGGCTGCCTATCGACCGCGAACTTGATCACGTGCGCCAGCGTGGGGAAGTCACGCAGCTTGAGGTCCTGGTCACGCGGAATGCCATACGTCGCGCGGATGGCTGCAAACATCTCTGCCTGCTTGACGGTGTCAATGCCGAGGTCCGCTTCCAGGTCGAGGTCCAAGTCCAGCATGTCTTTGGGATAGCCGGTCTTCTCGGCCACGATCTCCAGCACTTTGTCTTTGATGGAATCTTCCGTGGGCGTCGCTATCGCGCTGGGGACTGGCGCAGGAGCTGTTGTCTTGCTGCTGGCTGGGGATGGTACTTCCGCAGTCGTCGCGGGCGGAGCAGCGGCAGCAGCCGCAGGAACAGCCTGGGCTGCGGTCGCTCGCGGCTGCCTATCGACCGCGAACCTGATCACGTGTGCCAGAGTGGGGAAGTCACGCAGCTTGAGATCCTGGTCACGCGGAATCCCGTACGCGGCGCGGATGGCAGCAAACATCTCAGCCTGCTTGACGGTGTCAATGCCGAGATCCGCTTCCAGGTCGAGATCGAGGTCCAGCATGTCCTTGGGATAGCCGGTCTTCTCGGCCACGATCTCCAGCACTTTCTCCTTGATGGAGTCTTCCGTGGGCGCCTGTGCGCCGCCGGGCGCTGCAGCGGGAGTGATAACTGGGGATGGAGCGACCGTCGCTGCGACGGGCGCTGCTGCTTCGACCGCAGTCCTGGGTGGAGTTG
>DATNJE010000159.1:0-6790 GCA_035604095.1 Terriglobales bacterium | reverse complement strand
TGTTGAACACCTCGATCACGTAGACCAAAGCTTTGTCCGCGCCGGGCTCTGCAACCGGCCCAGTCGCGCGCGTTTGTACCTCGAATCGAACCTCGTCCGGGCCGCAGGCGGATAGGGCGCGGGCGACCGCAGCCCGGTCCTGGGCCGCAGCGGACGCGAGGAAAACTGTGGCCAGGATCATCCCCATGGATAGCCCTGCCCAAAAGCGCGATGCCGACCGTACTTTTCGCATGAATGATCAGATTGTAGCGGCAACGCAATGGCAAGGCTATTGCGCCCAGCAAGCTATTTATCAGCCAACTCCCGCAACCAGAAACGATACAATCCCCTGCGTGAAGGCCGCTCCCAAGAAGGACCTCTACCGCAAGCTGCCGTCGGTTGACGAGTTGCTGCATCAGCCCGAAGTCGCGGCACTGATCGAGACAGAAGGCCGCGCGGCGGTGACCGAGGCCGCCCGCGAGGTGCTCGCGGCCCTGCGCCAGGAGATCGCTTCCGGCGGATTAGATCCCGCAGGCATAGAGCTGGCGGTTGGCGGACTGGCGGCTGCGGTCGAGCGCCGGCTGCGCCAGTCGCTCGCGCCCTCGCTGCGTCCGGTGATCAATGCTACGGGAGTTGTCCTGCACACCAATCTGGGACGAGCCCCGCTGGCCGAGGCGGCGCTCGAACGCATCCGCGAAGTCGCCGGCGTTTACAGCAATCTGGAGTTCGATATCGCCTCCGGCGAACGCGGCAAGCGCGACGTGCACGTCGAGCGGCTGACCGCACGCCTGCTCAACCAGGAGGGCCTCACCGGCATCGCTACGGTGGTGGTGAACAACAATGCCGCCGCGGTGCTGCTCTCGCTGAACACGCTGGCCGATGGCGGCGAAGTGATCGTCTCGCGCGGAGAGCTGGTGGAGATCGGCGGCTCGTTCCGCATTCCCGACGTGATGGCCAAATCGGGCGCGGTGCTGCGCGAGGTCGGCACCACCAACCGCACCCGCCTCGCCGACTACGAAAAAGCCATCAACGAGCGCACCCGCCTGCTGCTGCGCGTCCACCGCTCGAATTTCCAGATCGTCGGATTCACCGAGCAACCCGCTCTCGAAGACCTGGTGGCGCTGGCGCGCAAGCACAAGCTGTGTATCCTTGAGGACCTGGGTTCAGGCGCGATGATCGAGCTGCGCTCCGTCGGCGTCAGCGGCGAGCCCAGCGTGTGGGACAGCCTGCGCGCCGGGGTGGACGTGGTCACCTACAGCGGCGACAAGCTTCTGGGCGGGCCTCAGGCGGGGCTTATCAGCGGCCAGAGCGAAACCGTGGCCCGCATCCGCTCGAACCCTCTGTTCCGCGCCTTGCGTGTGGACAAGCTGACCTACGCCGCGCTCGAAGCCACACTGCTCGCTTACGTCCGCCAGGACCACAACGCCATCCCCGCGCTGCGCATGATGCGCCTGAGCGCCGAGGAAATCGGCCGCCGTGCCCAGGCGCTGGCTGACACCCTGCGCGCCAACGTCCCTAGGCTAAAGGTAGAGTTGGTCGAGGGAGCGTCGGTGATCGGCGGTGGCGCCGCCCCTGGCGCAACATTGCCGACCGTTCTTCTGGCCCTCACCCACCAGGACTTAAGCGCCGACGAGCTGGCCGCACGGCTGCGCGCCCACCAGCCTCCTATCGTCGCGCGAGTCGAGCAGGGCAGGGTGCTCCTGGACCTGCGGACAGTCTTCCCCGAGCAGGACGCGATCATCGCGGACGCGCTATCGCAGGTCGCGTGACAATGACAAACGAGCAGCATCTTGCTTGAGCTCGCCACCACCGTTGCCGACTTTGCCGGGGCCTTCAAGGCTGTAGATAGTTCTGCTCCACAAGGCAGATTCAGGGACCGCGTGTATTGCCCCGGAATTGGCCCTTTAACCGAAGAAGAAGCCGTCCGCCGCGCGGTACTGCATTTGCAGCAGATTCGACCTGACCTCTATAGTTCCGCCGCACCCAGAAACTACCCCAACGATCGCCGGAAATGTGATCTCGTCATCCCGGGAGAGTGAGCCCTCGAGTTCAAGCTCATTCGCCCCTTCGGCGACAACGGCAAGGAAGCTGAACACTGGTCGGAAAACATTCTTCACCCCTATCCGGGTTCAACGAGCTCCATTGGCGATTGCATCAAGCTCCTGATGTCACAATTCACCGAAAGACGCGCGGTAGTCGTATTTGGGTACGAGCACGACCCACCACAGGTAAACCTCGATATCGCTGTCAGCGCGTTTGAAGTAATTGCGATGCAAGTTCTGGGCATTAAACTGGGACCCCGTTGTTTCAGCGAATTCTGCGGTCTAATCCACCCTTATCACCAAAAGGGCAAGGTTTTCGGGTGGGAGATATTGAAGGCCACCTGAAGGGACGACCCGTCCACACCGTTTGACAGCCCTGCCCCCGCCCAGTAACCTTCTAATACCGGGGTGAAGCGCACATCGCCCAGCCGTCATCTAACTCCGTGTGAACTATTGGCGACAACTCGTGCGGCTGGCTGCCGCCATGCAACTCTTGCCGGCGCTCGAAAGCGGAGAAAGTGAGACGCTGGTCGGCGGGCAGGCGGTGCTGGAGGGCGTGATGATGCGCTCGCCGCATGCCTGGGGGATTGCCGTGCGCAAGCCCTCGGGCGACGTGGCCACGCACTCCGAGCCCATTGAGCGGCCGTCGGAAAAACGCAAGTGGCTGGCCTGGCCGGTCATGCGCGGCCTCACCACCCTGGGACGGGCGATGTCGCTCGGCTTCCGCGCCCTGCGCTACTCCGCCAACGTCGCACTCGACGCCATCCCCCGCGAGCAGGAGGAGAAGAAAATCGAGATCAGCGGCTGGGTGATGGCGGTCAACGTCTTTTTCTCGGTCGGGTTTTTCGTCTTCATGTACAAGTTCATTCCGCTGGTGGCGGCCACCGAGTTAAAGCGGGTTTCGCCCGTCTTCGGCAACCAGATCGTCTTCAACCTGGTGGATGGCGCCATCCGCATCGCCCTGTTCCTGCTGTTCATCTGGGGCATCTCGCTGTGGAAGGACATCCGCCGCGTGTACCAGTATCACGGGGCGGAGCACAAGACGGTGTTCGCCTTCGAGTCCGGCGACCCGCTGACCCCGGCCGCCGTGCAGAAGTACTCCACCTATCACCCACGCTGCGGCACCAGCTTCCTGATGACGGTGCTGCTGATCTCGATCGTGTTCTACACCGTGATCCCGGTAACCACGTTCTGGGCGCGCTTCGCCATCCGCATCGCGCTCTTGCCGGTGATCGCCGGCGTCTCGTACGAGATCATCCGCTACGCCGCCAAGCACCGCGGCTCGCTGTTCGCCTTGATGACCGCTCCCGGCCTGTGGCTGCAGCGGATCACCACCCAGCCTCCCAGCGACGACCAGGTGGAATGCGCCATCCGCGCGCTGGACGAAGCCATGGAACTCGAGAAGCAGCGCGGCGGCGAGCTGGTGATTGCCTAGCGGCTGGCGCGGCGAGAGAACCTGTTTCAAGCTTCCGAAAAAGCATTGTCCCTCGGCTCGCGCCGCAAAAGCGGCGGCGCTCGCTCGGGATAACATTTCAGGTTAAGCTAAGAGCCAAGAGCTAAAAGCCAAGAGCGATGTTTGACAGACTCGATCAAATCGAATCCAAGTACGACGAGCTGACCCAGGCGCTCGCCACGCCGGAGGTGATCTCCGACTCGGCGCGCTTTCAGAAGACCGCCAAGGCGCACAGCGAGCTGTCGCCGGCGGTGGAGAAGTATCGCGAGTACAAGGACCTGAAGCGCGGCATCGCGGAGAGCAAGGCGGTGATCGCCGAGGAGTCGGACGCGGAGATGCGCGCCTACGCCCAGGAAGAGCTGAGCAAGCTCGAAGAGCGTATCGGCAAAGTAGAGGAAGAGCTCAAGGTTCTGCTGATCCCCAAGGATCCGAACGACGAGAAAAACATCATCCTCGAGATCCGTGCCGGCACGGGCGGTGACGAGGCCTCGCTCTTTGCCGCCGAGATTTTCCGCATGTACACGCGCTACGCCGAGTCGCAGCGCTGGAAGGTGGAGGTGCTGTCCACGTCGGAGTCGGGCGTGGGCGGGCTGAAGGAAGTGATCGCCATCATCGAAGGCCAGCGCGTCTATTCGCGGCTGAAGTACGAGAGCGGCGTGCACCGCGTGCAGCGCGTGCCTCAGACCGAGCAGCAGGGCCGCGTGCACACCTCGGCCGTCACCGTGGCGGTGCTGCCCGAGGCCGAAGATGTGGACGTGAAGATCGACGCCAAGGACCTGCGCATCGATACGTTCTGCTCGTCGGGTCCGGGCGGGCAGTCGGTGAACACGACTTACTCCGCCGTCCGCATCACGCACCTGCCGACCAATACGGTTGTTTCCTGCCAGGACGAAAAATCGCAGATCAAGAATCGCGACAAGGCCATGCGCGTGCTGCGCTCCCGGCTCTACGAGATGGAACTGGAGAAGCAGCAGCAAGCCTTGGCCAAGGAGCGGCGGCAGATGGTGGGCACCGGCGACCGCAGCGAGAAGATCCGCACCTACAACTTTCCGCAGGACCGCATGACCGACCACCGCATCGGGCTCACCCTGCACCAGTTGAGCGACATCATGGACGGCAAGATCCAGCCCATCATCGACGCGCTGGTCACGCACTTCCAGGCGGAGAAGCTGAAGCAGGAAGCGCTCGCGTAACAACGTCGTCGGTCGTTGGTCGTCGGCCACGACGATGCTCGTCTCGTCCGGCCTTTTGCCGACGACCGAGAGCCGACGACCGACGACTGTTATCCTTCGATTGTGCAGCTCAAGCAAGCCCTCACAGCAGCCATCGACACGCTGACCGCAAACGCCGTAGGCTCTCCGCGGATGAATGCCGAGACGCTGCTGATGTTCGTGCTCAACTCCGATCGCGCGTATCTCTACGCCCACCCTGAATATGTATTGACATCTGACGAGCACGCCCGCTACGACGAAGCCATCGCCGAGCGCTCGACCGGCAAGCCGGCACAGTACATCACCGGCCATCAAGAGTTTTGGGGGATGGACCTGATCGTCTCGCCCGCTGTGCTGATCCCGCGTCCTGAGACCGAGCACGTGATTGAGACCGTGCTGGAGCTGGCGCGCATGAAGCAGGCGCCGCGCATAGTGGACGTGGGCACCGGTTCGGGCTGCATCGCGCTGGCGCTGGCCATGGAGATGCCGTGGGCGCGCGTGGAGGCGGTGGACATCTCGCCGGCAGCATTGGAGGTGGCGCGCGCCAACGCCCATCGGTTGCAGTTGGACCATCGCATCATCTTTCAGCAACGCGATCTGATGGCTGGAGCGCCGGCTGCGACCTATGATTTCGTCGTCTCCAATCCTCCCTATGTTCCTGAGTCGGAGCCGGAAAAGGCGCAGCGCGAGGTGCGCGAATTCGAGCCCAAGGTGGCCGTCTTCGCGGGAGAGAGCGGACTTGAGGTGTATAGCCGGCTGGCGCCGCAGGCGCGAGTAGCGCTGAAACCCGGCGGCTGGCTGGTGGTCGAGATCGGATTCTCCCTGGCCGCCACCGTGCACGAATTGGTGAAGGATTGGGCGGAAGTGCGGGTCACGCCGGACCTGCAGGGGATTCCGCGGGTAGTCGCGGCGAGAAGATAGTCGCGGGTAGCGAACAAAGCTCTCCCCAATTTCGTATCATTTGAGGAGGAGAGCCTCCTGTTTCTACGACGTATTCTCCCAAGAATCGTTGGCTATTATGCGATTGCCTGCCTCGTGCTCGCGGTCGCATTAGGCGAGATGGCATTTCATCCACTGCGTGTATCCATCGAATGGCGCCAACAGGCCGCGACTACTGCCCGTCGATTCAACGGAACACTTCAGGATGTCGCTGTCGAGTCGCGGGATGGCATCAAGCTGCGGGGATGGTTCGTCCGTCCGTCCCCTTACAACCGTAATGCGGTCATCCTCTTCCATGGCGTAGGTGACAACCGGCAGGGGATGGGCGCATATGCTGAACTTCTCCTGGCGAATGGCTATGCTGTGTTGCTCCCCGATTCCCGTGCTCAAGGTGAAAGCGGTGGCGCATTTGCTACCTACGGAATCAAGGAGGAGGATGACATTCGCAGGTGGGTTGATTGGCTGGCTGACGCCGATCACCCTCATTGCGTGTTCGGCCTGGGAGAGTCCATGGGTGCGGCTATTCTGCTGCAGGCACTTCGTGTAGAGCCACGCTTCTGCGCGGCCGTCGCAGAGTCCTCATTCGCAAACTTCCGCGAAATCGGGTATGTACGGGTTGGGCAGTTCTTCCGGGTTGGACCCTGGTTGGGACGCATCATTCTGCGCCCGGCTGTCGAGTTGGCGTTTCTTTACGGAAGGCTCCGTTTCGGTGTCAACCTTGCGGATGCCTCACCGGAACGCGCCGTGGAGAACGTCCGCATACCAATCCTGCTGATCCATGGCCTCGACGATCACAACGTCCCGCCGAGCCATTCACGAGAGATACAAGCTCACAATCCGTCAGACATCAAGTTGTGGGAGATCCCGCGCGCTGGTCACTGCGGTGCGGTGATGGTCGCGCCCGAGGAATTCAACAGGCGCGTGCTTCAGTGGTTCGGCCGAGGACGCGTTACTTCCGCGCCGGCACTTCCGCCGGCTTGATCTCCTCGACATCTACAAACGCGGTCGGATACTTGCCGGTGTAACACGCGGTGCAGTAGGTGAGAGACTCGCTTTCGCCGCAGGCCTGCTTCATGCCTTCGAGCGACAGGTAGGCCAGCGAGTCGGCGCCGATGTAATCGCGGATTTCATCGACGCTCTTGTTGGCGGCGATGAGCTGCTTCTTC
>DATNJE010000158.1:0-2855 GCA_035604095.1 Terriglobales bacterium | reverse complement strand
AAACAGTAAAACGTCAGCGCGATGAAGCCTCCGGCATTGCCGCACAGCCGCCGCGCCACATACCAGAGCGACGCACCCAGAGCCACGCCAATCGCCAGAAAGGGAAGCCGTGGCAGCCAGCGCCAGCCCACCGATTCCGCGTCAACGCTCGTCGGCCCGGCCAGCAGCGGGGCCGCCGAAACCAGATAGAGCAGGGGGGAATGCTCGGTGTCGTAGCCATTGGCGTTGCTGCCCAGCAGATTCTGGGCGAAATCGCCCTCTCGTTCCCGGGCCGGCGCGGCAGCAATGCCCTTTCCGTGCCACTGCTTCCAGCCTTCGCTGATTCGATTAGCTTCCGGCTCCTCCGGCCCGCCGCCGGAGCGCAGTTCCGCATGCACCAGCCACGACGCTTGCGCGAGAAAAGCGAGCAGCAACGCCCCCGCCAGAAATTGCGGCCGTCCAAATCGTTCGCGCGTGAAATATGGACGCATACGGTCGAGCCGAGTGTTTTACCATGTCGAAGGCCGTTGCGGGGAACTTCTTCGAATCGGCTGCGACACATCGAGGTCTGAGACGGGGATCATCGACTCCTGATCAGGCCCTGACTCTGGCCGCGCACCATGCCCGAGCACACCAACAACGCGGAAACCTCGCCGTCGCAAGAACCATCCGTACCCCAGTTCGCTGCCACATCCCAGCCTTCCTACGCCCGCACTCTTTTCCTCGGCGCCGACGGCCTGCGCCCCGGCTGGGGACTCGCCTTCTATTTCGCGATGTACTATCCGCTGAAAAGGCTTCTGCTGGATTTTGCCTTCTCTTTCTACTTCGGCTACAGCGGCTTATGGAACGCCTTCGCGGGCGAATTCGCCTCGCTTCTTGCCGCCCTGATTCCCGCCGTCGTCCTCGCGCAAGTCGAGCGCCGCCCCTGGCGCGTCTATGGTTTACCCACCCGGCAATTTCTGGGGAAGTTGTTCTGGATCGGCTTGCTCTGGGGTTTCGCCGCCGTCAGCCTGCTGATCTTCACGCTCTACGGCCTGCACGCATTTCGTTTCGGCCACATCATCCTGCACGGAGCCCGTCTCGCCCGCTTCGCCGCCTTTTGGGGCTTGATGTTTCTCCTTGTGGGCCTGTTCGAGGAATTTCTCACCCGCGGCTACGCGCAATTCACCCTGGCCCGCGGCATCGGCTTCTGGCCCGCGGCCGTAGTTCTGTCGGCCGGCTTCGCTGCCTTGCATCTCGGCAATGACGGCGAGACTCCGCCCGGCCTGCTGGCTGTGGTTTGCATCGGTCTCTTCTTCTGTCTGACGCTGCGTCGCACCGGCAGCCTGTGGTTTGCCGTCGGATTCCACGCCGCCTGGGATTGGGGCCAGACCTATTTTTATTCGGTCCCCGACAGCGGCCTGATCGAACCCGGTCACCTGCTCAGCTCATCCCTGCGGGGCGCGCGCTGGCTCACCGGAGGTTCCGTCGGTCCCGAAGGCAGCGTGATGTGCTTCGCCGTGATCGCCGCGACCAGCCTCGCGTTCCACCGCGTCTACCCGGAAGCCAAGTGGGCCAGCTCGATCTCGCCGTCGCATTCCCATAGTGGGGAGTCCGTCGATTGAACACGCGCCGCGGAGCACCGCAGCGTCTCCGTTCCTCCTATACTGTTGCTCGTGACTTCCCAGCCGGATCTGCTGACTCCCCTGCGTCGCTACTGGGGTTACAGCTCGTTCCGTCCCCTGCAGGAGCGGATCGTGCTCAGCCTCCTCGCCCGGCGCGACGTTTGCGTGGTCATGCCCACCGGCGGTGGCAAGTCGCTGTGCTACCAACTCCCGGCCGTTCTTGCCGAGCAAACCGTGGTCGTGATTTCCCCGCTGATCGCGCTCATGCAGGACCAGGCCGCACAACTGGCGCAGATGGGCATTCCCGCCGCCGTACTCAACAGCTCCCTCAGCAGCGACCAGCAAAGCCGCATCATGCGCCAGGCGCAGGACGGCGCCTACCGCCTCCTCTATCTTTCCCCGGAGCGTCTGGCCCGCGCCGACACCTTGACCTGGTTACAGCGCGTTCCCATCGGCTTCTTCGCCATTGACGAGGCCCACTGCATCTCCGAGTGGGGGCACGAATTCCGTCCCGAATACCGCCAGCTGAGCCGCCTGCGCGGCAGTTTCCCCGATCGTCCCATTGCCGCCTTCACCGCCAGCGCCACCCGCCACGTCCGCCACGACATCCTCACCCAACTGGCCCTACGCAATCCTGACAAATACATCGCCAGCTTTCACCGCCCCAATCTGCGCTATCTGGTCCGCGAATGCGACGACAGCATCCAGCACACCGCGCTGCTCGTCACCGCCCTGCGGCAATACTCGGACGGCAACGTCATCGTCTATTCCCCCACCATCAACAAAGTCGAAGAGACGGTCGACTTTCTCGAAGACCAGGGCATCCCCGCGGTCGCCTACCACGCCAAGATGGACAACCCGTCCCGCCGCCGCAACCAGGAGCGCTGGATGTCCGACGAAGTCCGCGTCCTGGTCGGCACCATCGCCTTCGGCCTGGGCATCAATAAGGCCACGGTGCGCGCCGTCATCCACATGGCGCTGCCCAAGTCGCTCGAGCAGTTCTATCAGGAAGCAGGCCGCGCCGGCCGCGATGGCAACCCCGCCGACTGCATCCTCCTCTGGCAGAAAAAAGACGCCCGCCTTTTGGGCTTCTTCGCCAACCAGATCCTCGACTCCGCCGAGCGCGACCGCGCCTGGCAGCGTTATCACGTCATTCGCGCCTTCGTCGAGTCCAACCGCTGCCGCCATCATCAGATCTGCACGCACTTCGGCGAGACTCCCAAGTGGACGTCCTGCAACTCGTGCGATGTGTGCGGCGCCACCCCCGCCTGG
>DATNJE010000157.1:0-3076 GCA_035604095.1 Terriglobales bacterium | reverse complement strand
GACGGTTGTCGCCGCCCTGGCAACGGCCACGAGCACACCGCTGAACAGATAGCCGAACCCGGCGTAGGCGAGGGTGTAGAGACAGGCGCCGATGAAGTCCAAGCGCAGGAATTGGCCGTAGCCCATGCGCATGCTGCCGGCCAGCGGCGGCGCCAGCGAATTGATCCCGGGAATGAACTTGGCGAACAGCAGCGTGGTACGGCCGCGCCGGTAGAACGACTCCGCCGAGCGCAGGATGCAGGACTCGGGATTGAGCGCAATCCGGCACAGGAAGCTGAGCAGCGTCCATCCGGTTTGCCGTCCGAGAATGAAGAGTAGGGTGTCTCCCAGAAGCATCGCCGCGAGGGCGACGGCCAGGACCATCTCCGGGCGCAGATGGTGCCCCGCGCTGGCCGCCCCGGCCGCTATGAGGGCCAGCGCCGCCGGCACCGGCACGCCCACCGCCTCCAGAAACACGATCAGCGCCAGTACCGCATACCCATGGTGTTCCAGCAATGCGACGATGTCTCTCATGCCTCAGGGTAAGATTCCGAAACCGGCGGAAAGCTGCGCGATTTTGTGGAGAAAAGCGTCCGGCGCTGACACCTGCGCATCTCTCTGATGACGGCCGTTGCCATGGGGACAATGAATCCGAGGTTCTTGAAACTCGCGCTGGTAATCCTGACGGCGGTGTGGGCCGTCGTACCGCCGGCGTTCGCGCAGGAGGCCACGCTTCACCTCGATCCGGAGAAGACCACCCTCAGCTTCACCCTGGAAGCCACTCTCCACACGGTGCACGGCACTTTCCGGCTGAAGAATGGCGCCATCAAGTTCAATCCCGCAACCGGGGCCGCGAGCGGAGCCGTGGTGATCGACGCCACCAGCGGCCAGACTGGGAATCAGCGGCGCGACCGCAACATGCACCGAGACGTGCTGGTGAGCGAGCGCTATCCCGAGATCACATTCACGCCGACACGAATCATCGGCAACGTCCAGCCGCAAGGCGAGTCCAGCGTGCAGGTAGACGGAGTTTTGAGATTACAGGGGAGCGACCACCCCGTCACGCTTCCCTTCAAAGTGCAGGCGAGCGAAAGCGAACTGCGTGCGACCACCCAGTTCACCGTCCCTTACGTCGCTTGGGGACTGAAGAACCCGAGCACCTTCTTCTTGCACGTTGCGGACAAGGTGGAGCTAAGCATCGCCGCGAGCGGCAAATTGACGATTGCGGCGGCGGGGCGTTGACCACCCCTACGGCTGAAGACGGGCCAGCTCCTTGCGATAGAGCTGGTTCTGGGGAAATTCCTCGGACAGACCGGAGAGTAATCGTCGCGCGGTTTCGCGATCGTGATCGCGCAGGGCGGCCACCGCGAGCAAGAGCCGGGCATAAGGAGCTAGGTAGCGCCCCTTTTCCGCAGTGAGGCGCAGCTTGGCGATGCCTTCCTCCTTATTGGTCTCCGCCCCGCCTATGCGCAGCAGCCAGCGGACCGGCGCGGAGTTCACGCTCAGCAGGTAATTCTCGATGCCAACCGCGAGATACGCGTCGTAGTAGGAGGGATCGAGCGTGAGCAGCTTCTGGGCCAGCACTCGCCCGGCCTTCATGTAGCCCAGCCCGGCCATATTCCTTTTCTCGATCATGGCGGCGTAGTCGCCGCGCAGGCCGCTGGCCATCACTTTGGCGAAGAGCGCGTTGGCGTCCTGCGGCGTGCCGGAGAGGACGCGGCCGGCAATCTCGTCCCCCTTGGCCAGTTCGCGGTCGAAAGCCGCCCGCACTTGCGGGTCCGGCACCAGCTTCTCGCGTTTGGCGAATTTCTCGTTATCTGTAAAAAGCTCGGATTCCAGGATGTGCAGTCGATTGAACTCGCTAAAGAGATAAGCGGCGGCGTCCGACATGGGGCCGACCGCATCGTCGGGATGGCCGGTTTCCCAGGCCTGGAAGGTCGCGTGGGCGCCGTCGAAATCCAGGTTGTACATCTGCCGATAACCGGCTTCGAGAGTAAAGGGCAGTGCGGCGGAATCTGCGCCCACCGCCGGTTTCGCCGCTAACAGGGCCACGCCTGCCAACAGCAGCGCCGATACCACCGATTTGTGTGTTGCGAGCAGCAGTCGTATCCCCCACGCCATCCCAAGCTGAATCACGGCCCGACTGAACAATTAGATGCACCCGGAGAGCCGGACGGTCTCCTGTTTCGCCTGCCAGACCAACCTTTGGTAACCGGCACGCCCTCGCTAGGTAACCGGCACAGCCTCGCGCTTCCGAGACTCCAACGATGGCCGGCTGAGCGCGTCCATGGCGGCCTGGACGCCGCCCGTGCGGTGCGGCACTCCGGCGGCGCGCAACCCCATCTCGACCCCGGCCAGCGTGCCCATCAGCATCAGGTCGTTAAAGTCGCCCAGGTGGCCGATGCGGAAGATCTTTCCCTTGAGCTTGCCCAGACCCGCACCGAGGGACAAATCATACTCCTCGAGGGTAACGCTGCGGAAGTGGTCAGCATCGTGGCTTTCCGGCATCACGACCGCAGTCAGCGAACTCGAGTATTCCCGGGGGTCGAGCGCCAGCACCTCCAGTCCCCAGGCCTGGACCGCCGCCCGCGTGGCGGCGGCATGGCGCCGGTGCCGGGCAAATACGTTCTCGAGGCCCTCTTCATGCAACATGGCAATGGCCTCGCGCAGGCCGTAGAGAAGATTGGTGGCGGGCGTATAGGGGAAGAAACCCGCGGGATTCGTCTTCAGCATCTCCTCCCAATCCCAGTACGAACGCTTCATGCGGGTGCTTTTCGAGGCGGCGAGCGCTTTTTCCGATACCGCATTGAAGCCCAGCCCCGGGGGCAACATCAGTCCCTTCTGCGAGCCGGCAACGGTTACGTCCACGCCCCACGCGTCGTGCTGGTACTCCATGCAGGCAAGCGAGGAAATCGTGTCAACCAGAAACAGCGCGGGATGACGGGCGCTATCGAGCGCTTGGCGAACCTCAGGGATGCGGCTGGCGACGCCGGTCGAGGTCTCGTTGTGGACCACGGCGACGGCCTTGATGGCGTGATCGCGGTCGGCTGCGAGCCGCGCCTCCACCTTGGCTGCATCCACGCCGTGGCGCCAGTCT
>DATNJE010000156.1:0-10911 GCA_035604095.1 Terriglobales bacterium | reverse complement strand
CAACGATTGCGAGCGAGCCTTTGGTTGGAAAGGCAACCCTTCAACGAGAGCGAAATGGCGCTCTTCTCCGAGTGCATGTTGGAGTGTGCTCGAAAAGTGCTTGACACCGCCGACATTGTCAGAGACGCGATTTATCACTAACTGAGAATTTTGGGAGGCGGCGGCTTGCCTCTCTTCGGACCGGCTCGTTCCCGAGTCTTCACCGATACTACCGTATTGTTTCAGAGGATTTCCTGGGAAGAGACGAAATGTGAGGCCGGCGCCCTGATTGGGCGCGAATCAACGCCAACATTGCCCGAGGCGTCAAATTGCCTTGATCCGCCGTGGCCGGACTCTGGGCAGCAGCCTCGGGATCGCCTTGAGTCGACACGCTGGCGTTCGCAGTTACATCCTCACAATTTTTTGTTCTAGCGTCGCTGCACGGCACAAGCAAAAATGCTTGATATCCGGTGTTGAGGAAAGAGTACCCAACAATCTCTCCTTGATCGTTGATCGAAGCGGGCTCCGAATACAGCAGTTCGGTACCGGCAGGGGGAACGATATGGAAGCCATACATGTGGCCGTTCTCCCAAAGGAACGGACGAGTCGCGCCGGTGACGCAGTTAAAAGAGTCGCCGGTGATCTGGCCTTGGGAATTAATCGCGTAGGCGCTGCTGCCACAGTCTCCCGGCAAGTTTCCAAGGTTCGTAATGACGCCATCTTTCCACAGGACTGCGAAGCATGCCTGGTCCCCCTGAGTGCAGGAGGCCCCAACAACCTCGCCAGAATCGGTCAGGGCGTCGGCCTGTGCGAAAGTTCCTCCCAGAGTGCCCAGATCCTTCATGCCTGATTCCCGGCTCCAGAGAAACGCATGTGGATTGGCGTTAGCGTCGGCGAGGTCCGAATTTCCGGCGACCTGGCCGTGGATGTTGATGCCCGCGGGCGCCGCGCAATTTCCGCCGAGGTTGCCCATATCCAGCATCTTGCCGTTCTCCCAGAAGAACGGATCCTGGCGCGGGACGAAAGTTCCTTGAGTGCAAACAAATCCCGTGTTGGTCACCGCGGTCGAAGTGGTATACGAGACTCCCGCTATCTGGCCGAGATCATTCACGAAAATAGCCTGAGAATCATTGCCGCCGAGCGTGCCCAAGTCCTTCAGCACTCCGTATTGCCACAGAAATGCCCGGCTCTGAGTGCCAAGGCCGAAATAGTCGTACGAATCGGCGATGCGGTTCTGCGCGTAGCCCACGACCTGGCCGGAGTCATTCACCTGATTCGCATAGCCCTCGCCGCCCCCGAAGGTGCCCAGGTCAATCGGGTGGCCAGACACCCAGAGCGTCGGATGCACCTGAACCACGCCGAGTCGTGGGTCGATGTCGCCAGTGTCAGAGATACCTGCAATCAATCCGCTGTTCGAGATGTTGTTGGCAAAGCTGTTGTACCCGCCGGGTAACGCGCCGAGGTTAATTGGGACAGGACCTTGCCAAGCCACAGCGACGATAGTGGTCGGATTTGGCACGATGTAGGGATTGTCTACTGCCGAATTAGGGTTCGGAATGGAAGTTGCGGCGGAGCCGACGGCTGTGCCACTGTTATTGATGATCGACGGAAGTTCTCCGCAACAGCTGATATTCCCGTCCACTGCTATATGGGGTCCGCCTGCGTCGTCCAGGTAGACAAGCTTGTAGCGGGGCTGTTGCGCAGCGAGTCCGGCCGGTATTGCCAGCGCGGCGAAGAGCACGACTGCAGTAATGCTCGTGAATGTTCTGGATTTCATGTTGCCTCCCGTGGTTCCGGCGGCAAGAGTTGTCTTTGCAGAGGCAAACCCGAAAAGTACGAGCGTGAAATGCTTTTTTCACAGTGCCTCTGCGTGCGGGCTAGCAGCCGACAATCGCCCGTTTCATAACGCCTGCCTCACAGTTAAGTAGGTTTAGCCGATGGCATCGGCTTCGACGCACTCACCGCCGTTCTACCTACTCATGCGCAAACCCGGGCGGAAATCGATCATGAACGGGTAGTTTTTTTGACTGATTGAGGACAGGTGGGTCAAAGGCAGCTACGCTAGCATGAGGTCTTCGGTGCTGGAAAGTTGAAGATCGCAAGCGAACAACCCCATTCCCCCGCCGCCCAGCCCAATCAGAATGCCGGTAGTGAGAGACGGAGCAAAGACGCCAATGAGGCCGCCGCTTTTATACCAGACGGCCCGCAGCGTTGAACGAGGTGGAATCGGGCAACCGGGAGCAGGCACGGGCCGATGCCGATGCAGCGGTGAAGCAGGCGCCGACTGCAGTGACTTCACCCGCGTGGCCGCTCGCTCCTAGTTGTTGAGAACAGGGGTTCTCACCAACTGCTTATGTCTAGCCGGACCGATAATCTGGCAACTTGCTTCCTGGCCGCCGCTGAATTCAAATAGGCCTTCCGGCCATGTCCAAACTGAAGTGGTTCCCCGCGGTGCTTCTTTCGCTCGCCGGCGTCGTGTTGCCGGCGCAGCTTGAGACCAAACCCGCCGACCCCGCCGCCGCGTTCCGCGACGAAGCCTTCGTGATCGAGCAGTTGCGCGCGGTGGTCCGCTTCGAGAACGACGGCAGCGAACGCCGCGAACAGACGGCGCGGGTGCGGGTGCAGAGCGACGCGGGCGTGCAGCGGCTGAGCCAGCTCGTCTTCGGCTACAGTTCGGCCAACGAACAGATGGAGATGGCCTACGTGCGGGTGCGCCGCGCTGACGGCACGGTGATCGAAGCCAGCTCGGCCGACATGCAGGACCTGCCCTCGCCGGTGGCGCGGGAAGCGCCCGTCTACAGCGACTTCCGCGAAAAGCACATCACCGTGCCGGGCCTGCAGCCCGGGCAGGAGCTGGAATACAGCATCGTCATCCGCACCGAAAAGCCGCTGCTCCCCAACCACTTCTGGATGGAATACGGCTTCGAGAAGCAGACCATCGTGCTCGATGAGCAACTGGAGATCAACCTGCCACGTGAGCGCGAGATCAAGCTCAAGACGCAGCCGGGATTCGAGCCGGAGGTTAGCGACCAGGGCGACCGCCGCAGCTATCGCTGGAAGAGTTCCAACCTCCAGCGCGAGTCCGACGCCGACAAAAAGAAAAAGCCGAAAACGCCCAAGCCGGAACTGCCCGACGTCGAGCTGAGCACCCTGCGCAGTTGGGACGAAGTCGGGCGCTGGTACTGGGACCTGCAGAAGGACCGCATCGCGCCCACCGCGGCGGTGCGGGCCAAGGCTGCCGAGCTGGTGCGGGACAAGAAGACGGATTTGGAGAAGATCGCGGCGCTCTACGACTTCGTTGCCACCAACTTCCATTATGTCAGCCTGTCCTTCGGGCTGGGACGCTACCAGCCGCACCCGGCGGGGGAAATCCTCGGCAACCGCTACGGCGATTGCAAGGACAAGCACACCCTGCTGGCGTCGCTGCTGCAGTCGGTGGGACTCTCGGCGTACCCGGCGCTCATGAATAGCAGCCGCGCCATCGATCCCGACGTGCCCGCGCCCTCGCAGTTCGACCACGTGATCACCGTGGTCCCGCTGCAAGACGAATACATCTGGATGGACACCACCACCGAGGTCGCGCCCTTCCGGCTGCTGGCGGTTTCCCTGCGCAACAAGAAGGCGCTGGTGATTCCCAGCGGCCGTCCCGCCAGCCTGGTGCAGACCCCCGCCGATCCGCCCTTTCCCAACCGCCAGTTGATGGAGGTGGAAGGCAAGATCAGCGAACTGGGCAAGCTGGAAGCGACGGTGCGGCAGACGGCGCGCGGCGACAACGAGCTGGCCCTGCGCGCGGCTTTCCGCCGCACCCCCTCCAGCCATTGGAAGGACCTGGTTCAGAGTCTCGACGCGTTTTACGGCATGCCCGGCGAAGTGAGCGAGGTCCAGGCCGATGATCCCGCCGACACCAGCAAGCCTTTCCACCTCGAATATCGCGTGGCGCAGCCCAACTATCTGGACTGGTCGGCGCGCAAGACACAGCCTGCCGTGTTCCTGCCGCTGCTGGGGTTGCCGGACGCCGATACCGAAACCACCGACAAGGACGCCGAGCCGCTGCGCCTGGGAGCGCCGGGGGAGACCGATGTACGGTTGAAGCTGGAGCTGCCGCGCCGCTACCTGGCGCGGACGCCGGTTCCGGTCACGGTCAAGCGCGACTATGGCGAGTACCGCTCCACCTACAGCGTGGAAGAGAATCGGGTCACCGCCGAGCGCGTGCTGGTGACGCGCATGAGCGAACTGCCGGCCGCGCGCGCCCGCGACTATCTGGCGTTTCGCCGGGCGGTCCATTCCGACGAGGAGCAGAAGCTCCAGCTCGAAACCACCGCGGCCGGCACTCCCGCTATTCCCGAGAACGCCAAGGCCGAGGACCTGCATGACTCGGCCATGGCTGCCCTCCGCAACCGCAATTACGACCTGGCGGTGGAGTTGCTGAAGCGCGTGGTGGCTCTCGAACCCAAGCACAAGTACGCGTGGAACAACCTGGGGCGCGCTTACCTCGGGATGCAGAAAACAGACGAGGCCGTTCTCGCCTTCCAGAAGGCGGCCGAGATCGATCCCTACGACGAGTTCGCCTACAACAACCTGGGGCTGGCCTACTGGCGCCAGCAGAAGTACGAAGAGGCGGTGGCCGCATTTCGCAAGCAGCTCGAGATCAACCCCCTGGATGAATTCGCCCACGCCAACCTGGGTGCGCTGTACGTGGAATGGCACAAGTACGCGGACGCCGCGCCGGAGCTGGAGAAAGCCGTTTCACTCAAGCCGGAGAACGCCCTCTATCAGGTGGGCTTGGGGCAGGCGTATCTGAACCTCGGCCAGCCGGACAAGGCTTTGGCGGCATTCGACAAGGCGGTTGAGCTGCAGCCGGCTCCGCTGGTCTGGAACGACGTCGCTTACGAACTCTCGCAGCGCAAGGTGCACCTTGACCGCGCCCAGCAATACGCGGAATCGGCCATCGCCGCCACCGCCGCGGAACTGCGCAACGTCTCGCTCGATCATCTGCGCATCGAGGATCTGGGACTGGTCGGAGCGCTGGCCGCCTACTGGGACACGCTGGGGTGGATCTATTTCCAGAAAGACGACCTGAAGCAGGCGGAGGAATTCATCAACGCGGCGTGGGTGCTGGATCAGCATTCGGAGATCGGCGATCACCTGGCGCAGATCTACGAACGGCGCGGAGACAAGGCCAAGGCCGAGCGGCTGTATGCGATGGCGCTGGCGGCGGAGCGTCCGTCGGCGGAGACGCGTCCGCATCTGGCGGCGCTGGTCGGCGAGCAGCACGTGAGCGCCGCGGTGGAAAAGTACCGGGGCGAACTAGCGCGCGAGCGCACCCTCAAGCTCGGGCCGCTGGTGAAAGAGAATGCGGAAGCCGACTTCTTCGTGGTGCTGGCGGCCGGTCCCAAAGTCGAAGGCGTCAGGTTCATCCGCGGCAGCGAGAAGCTGAAGCCGTTCGCGTCCGCGCTCATGGCCGCCCACTTCCCGGCTCCGTTCCCCGACGCCACCCCCACACATGTCATCCGGCGCGGCGTGCTCACCTGCTCCCAGGCCGCGAGCGGCTGCACCTTCGTGCTGGTTGTGCCCGAGGATGTGCGGTCGGTGGAGTGAGGGAGAAGACGGGGCTAACTTCTCCGCCGCGAATGAAGTCAGGTCCCTGTCCTGATTCCGGAATCGGGACACTACCGTGTTGCGGCTTTGCTTGCGAAGCCGGAGACCGTACCTTTATAATTTCCCGCCTCATTACTCCTGCAGCGCTTGATGTGGGCCGCTGCGCAACGACACTCATCTCAACGTTGTCATAGGTCAGCCGCGGGACGGCGTGGTGGGACGCCGCCTCTGCAGGGAACGCTCTTCGATGGCGCAGATTTTCCACCGCAGCACGAATACCATCTCTCGTTTCACGATCTATGGATTCGTGTTTGTGCTGGCGGGGCTGAGCTGGGCGCTGTACATCTGGCAGGGCTCGGGATGGTTCAACCGCATGGGCGAGGCGGAGGAACAGCCCGTGCCCTTCAGCCACGCCCACCACGCCGGCGGCCTGGGCATCGACTGCCGCTACTGCCACACCTCGGTGGAGACTTCCAGCTTCGCCGGCATCCCGCCCACCAAGACCTGCATGAACTGCCACTCGGAACTCTGGACCAGCGCTCCCATGCTGGAGCCGGTGCGCCACAGCTATCGCACCGGGCAATCGCTGGTGTGGACGCGCGTGAACGATCTTCCCGATTTCGTTTATTTCAGCCACGACATTCACATCGCGAAGGGCGTGGGCTGCAACGAGTGCCACGGCCCGGTGGACCGCATGCCGCTGATGTTCCAGGCCAAGTCGCTGCAGATGGAGTGGTGCCTGGACTGCCACCGCGCTCCCGACAAATACCTGCGCCCGAAGGATCAGGTGTTCAACATGCGCTGGGAGCGGCCCGACTCCGGCCATCCCGTCGCGTTTGCAGGCGCGAGCTACACCGATCAGCGGACCATGGGACGCGCGCTGATTAAGCAGTATGAGATCCGCAATCCGAGAGACCTGACCAGTTGCAACACGTGCCATCGATGATGGAACACGGAAGCGCCAAGCCGAGCTGCAAAGACGCGAAGCTGGTCAAGATCGCCAAGCGCGCTTGTCTGGACCTGGCGGCGATCCGGGAGAAGCTCTCCCAGGCCACCGGCCCCACTTATTGGCGCAGCCTGGAAGAGCTGGCCGAGGAGCCGGGATTCGACGACGTGATGCACCGCGAATTTCCGCGGCTGGCCTCGGAGTGGGCGGAGGGCTGCTCGCGTCGCGATTTCCTCAGGCTGGCCGGAGCCTCGCTGGCGCTGGCCGGCCTCGCCGGCTGCACCAAGCAGCCGCTCGAGCCCATCGTGCCCTACGTGGTCCAGCCGGAGCGCATCGTGCTGGGCCAGCCGCTGTACTTCGCCACCGCTTTTCCGGTGAGCGGGATCGCGCGGCCGATCATCGTCAAGAGCATGGAAGGGCGTCCGATCAAGGTGGAGGGCAATCCGCAGCACGGCGCCAGCCTGGGCGCGGCGGACGCGCACTCACAAGCTGCGGTGCTCGGACTTTACGATCCGGACCGCTCGCAGACCATCGGCTACAACGGCACGGTGCGCCCGTGGGAAACTTTGCAGGCCACGATCCGTGCAGCTCTCGGCCAGCAGCAGGCGTCGGGAGGCGCGGGCCTGCGCTTCCTCACCGAGACCGTCACGTCGCCGACGCTCGCCAGCCAGATTGCTGCCGTACTCAAGCAGTTTCCCAACGCGAAGTGGCATCAGTACGAGCCCGTCAACCACGACAACGTGAAGGCGGGCGCGCAGATGGCTTTCGGCCAGGTGGTGGACACGATCTATCACTTCGACAAGGCGGACGTCATCCTTTCGCTCGATGCCGATTTCCTGTCGCCTACGGGACTGCCCGGCTTCCAGCGCTACGCGCGGGACTTCACCTCGCGCCGCAAGATGAAACCCGGCGTCGCCATGAACCGGCTGTACGTGGTGGAGAGTACGCCCTCGCTCACCGGTGTGAAGGCCGACCACCGGATGCCGATGTCTGCATCAAGAATCCGGGAACTTGCGCAGCTAATCGCTGCGCGCATCGGGGTGGCGAGCGGCGGAGCCCGCATGCTCATGATTGGCGAGCAGAACCGTTGGTTTGAGGCCCTTGCTAAGGATCTCGGAGAACATCGCGGGACCAGCCTGGTGGTGGCAGGCGATCAGCAGCCGGCAGAGGTTCACGCCCTGGCCCACGCCATGAATCAGGCGCTCGGCAACATCGGTCGGACGCTGACCTACGTCGATCCGGTCGAAGCCAATCCTGTGGACCAGACCGCGTCGCTCAAAGAACTGGTGGCGGACATGGACGCGGGCAAAGTGCAGGTGCTGGCGATCGTGGGTGGCAATCCTGCTTACAACGCGCCCGCGGACTTGGGATTCGCCGAGAAGCTCTCGAAGGTCGGGCTGAAGATCCACTTCGGCATGTACGAGGACGAGACCTCGGCGCTTTGCCAGTGGCACGTGCCCGAGGCGCATCCGCTCGAGACCTGGAGCGATGCCCGCGCCTACGACGGCACGATTTCGATCATCCAGCCGCTGATCGCGCCACTATTCGCCGGCCGCTCCGCTCACGAGTTCATGGCGGTATTCACGCAGCAGCCGGAGCAATCGAGCTACGACGTAGTTCGCGGCTACTGGCGGTCGCGGCTCAAGAGCGCAGAATTCGAGGCCACGTGGCGCAAGTGGCTGCACGACGGCTTTATCGCGGGCTCGGAATCGAAGCCGCGCACGGTCAGCGCGCGACTGCTGAACCTGCCGACGCTGGAACCCGGCGCTCAGGGCACGGAGATCGTCTTCCAGCCCGATCCGTCGGTTTACGACGGACGCTGGGCGAACAATGGCTGGCTGCAGGAGTTGCCCAAACCGCTGACCAAGCTCACCTGGGACAACGCCGTGCTGATCAGCCCGGCGCTCAGCGAGCGCATGAACCTGCGCACCGGGAATGTGGTGGAGGTGGAAAATCGTGGGCGCAAGGTGCGCGGTCCCGTGCTGGTCGTGCCGGGACAGGCATACAACACGGTCACGCTGGTGATGGGCTACGGCCGCAAGCGCACCGGAAGCAACGGCTCGAACCGCGGCTACAGCGCTTTCCAGGTGCGCACCAGCGATGCTCCCTGGATCGCACGCGGGGTAAAGATCACGCCGGTGGGCGAGGATTACCCGCTGGCCCTAACTCAAAACCACCAGGTCATCGACAACAAGACTGCCATCGAAGAGACGATCAAGCGCGCCCCTGTGCGCGAGGCGACGCTTGCCGAATTCATCGCCAATCCGCGCTTCGCTCAGGAAATGAAGGAAGAGCCCGCCAGCGACGAGACTTTGTATCCGCACTACGACTACACCGGATACAAGTGGGGCATGGCCATCGACCTGAACTCGTGCGTGGGGTGCAATGCCTGCCTGGTCGCCTGCCAAGCGGAGAACAACATCCCGGTGGTGGGCAAAGAGCAGGTCATCCGCGAGCGCCACATGAACTGGCTGCGCCTGGACGCCTACAACGAGGGCGACCTCGCCAATCCGCGCACCCTGTTCCAGCCCGTGCCCTGCATGCAGTGCGAGAACGCGCCCTGTGAGCTGGTGTGCCCGGTGGGCGCGACCGTGCACAGCTCCGAGGGACTGAACGACATGGTCTACAACCGCTGCGTGGGGACGCGCTATTGCTCGAACAACTGTCCTTACAAGGTGCGGCGGTTCAACTTCCTGCTGTTCTCCGACTGGGATACGCCCACGCTGAAGCTGCTCCACAACCCCGACGTGACGGTGCGCAGCCGCGGGGTGATGGAGAAGTGCACATACTGTATCCAAAGGATCACGCGGGCGCGCATCGACTCGGAGAAGGAGCAGCGGAAGATCCGCGACCAGGAAATACAGACGGCATGCCAGCAGGCGTGCCCTGCCGAGGCCATCATCTTCGGCAACCTCAACGACAAGAACAGCCGGGTGGCGCGCTTGAAGGATGAGCCGCGCAATTACGGATTGCTGGCGGAATTGAACACGCGTCCGCGGACCACGTATCTGGCCGCGGTGCGCAATCCCAACCCTGAACTCGAGAAGAAGGGATAACGATGGCGGAGGGTTCGACGGTGGAATCTGGATTCACCAGGGTGGAGCAGGCCTTCAGGCCTGCATTCACGGGGTGCTTTGAATTGTGGGCTTCAGCCCCTGAGGTCCTCCGCACCTCAGCGGCTGAAGCCGTGCACCAAGGACGCCGTCGTTTATGCAGGGCTGAAGCCCTGCTCCACCCGGTCCAGGTCCGGCATCATGAGTAACCCACAGGAAACGCGCACGGGCAAGGCGCCAGTGCTTGCGCCCGGGTACACCTTTGCCACGGTGGGCGACAAGATCAGCGCCATCGTGCTCACGCGGCGCACCACGCTCGGCTGGGTGCTGGGATTCAGCGTCGGCCTGCTCCTCACCATGCTGCTGTTGGTCGCGGTGAGTTATCTGCTGGTGAAGGGCGTCGGGATATGGGGCATCAACATTCCCATCGGCTGGGGATTCGCCATCGTGAACTTCGTGTGGTGGATCGGAATCGGCCACGCCGGCACGCTGATCTCCGCCATCCTGCTGCTGCTCAACCAGCCCTGGCGCAACTCCATCAACCGCTTTGCCGAGGCGATGACGCTGTTCGCCGTGATGTGCGCGGGCATGTTTCCGGTGCTGCACATGGGCCGGCCGTGGCTGGCCTACTGGCTCTTCCCTTATCCCAACACCATGCAAGTGTGGCCTCAGTTCCGCAGCCCGCTGGTGTGGGACGTGTTCGCGGTCTCGACCTATTTCACGGTCTCGCTGATGTTCTGGTTCGTTGGACTGATCCCCGACCTGGGCACGCTGCGCGACCGCTCGCAGAGCCGCATTGCGCGCGCGGCCTACGGATTTCTGGCCATGGGCTGGCGGGGATCGGCGCGGCACTGGAAGAACTATGAGTCCGCCTATCTGCTGCTGGCCGGGCTGGCCACGCCGCTGGTGGTCTCGGTACACACGGTGGTGAGCTTTGATTTCGCGATCGCCATCGTGCCCGGCTGGCACACTACCATCTTCCCGCCGTACTTCGTGGCCGGCGCCATTTATTCCGGATTCGCCATGGTGCTGGTGATCGCCATCCCCATCCGCAGGTTCTACGGACTGGGCGACATGATCACCATGCGCCACCTGGAGAACTGCGCCCGGATCATGCTGGTGACCGGGCTGATCGTCGCCTACGGATACCTGGTCGAGGGCTTCATGTCCTGGTACCGCTCCGACGAGTTCGACTTTTTCATGCTGAAGAACCGCATGCTCGGCCCTTACGCGCCGCTGTATTGGCTGCTGATCTTCTGCAACATCGTGGCGCCGCAGGTGCTGTGGTCGCGGCGGGTGCGGCAGAACGTGGGCGCGCTGTTCGGGATCTCGATT
>DATNJE010000155.1:0-5867 GCA_035604095.1 Terriglobales bacterium | reverse complement strand
GGTATCGGTGATCCTGCAGGTGGCCTCGTACAAGCTGCGGCGGAAGCGCATCTTCAAGATGGCGCCCCTGCACCATCACTTCGAGCTGCTGGGATGGTCGGAGTCGAAGATCATCGTGCGCTTCTGGATCGCCTCGCTGGTATTTGCACTCTTTGCACTGACCACGCTGAAGTTGCGCTAGCGCGCACGGTGGTTCGTGATAGAAGTGGTAAGGGGGAAGTGAAAAGTGGGAAGTGATAAGTGGGAAGTATGAGAAGTGGAAGGCAAGGGCACGGATTTAGTGTGGGTGTGAGAACTCGAGTAATTGTCCACTGTCATTCTTGCGCCGAGCAAAGCGAGGCGGGAGAATCTGGGACAGCAGTTAACACCACCGGTTCGGTCGCGCCGGCGGCATCGCCAGATCCTCCGCTCGCCTTCGGCTCCCGAAGGATGACAACCTCATCGATCCTGCGGGCCCTCACTTACAACTTATCACTTACCACTTGTCACTAATGGACGTAAAAGGCAAACGCGTTCTGGTAGTCGGCCTGGGCAAGTCGGGCGTGGCCTCGGCGATCTTCTTGAAGGATCGCGGCGCGCGCGTCAGCGTGTCCGACGCCAAAACTGAAGACCAGCTTCGCTCGGCCATCCCCGCGCTGCTGGACAAAGGCATCTCCGTCGAGACTGGCGGGCACGGTGAGCGCACCTTCCGCGACCAGGACCTGATCGTGGTCAGTCCGGGCGTCCCCAGCGACGTGCCACAACTGGAAAAGGCACGCGCGCAGGGCATTCCGATCATCGGCGAAGTCGAGCTGGCGTCGCGGTTTCTCAAGGGACACATCCTCGCCATCACCGGCTCCAACGGCAAGACCACCACCACGGCGCTGGCCGGCGAAGTCATCGCCATGGGCGGATACGAGGTGCTGGTGGGCGGCAACATCGGCACGCCCGCCATCGCGCTGGTTGCGGATTCGACCTCGGATACCTACAACGTGCTGGAGATCTCCAGCTTCCAGCTCGAGAGCATCGAGAGCTTCCACCCGGAGATCGCCGTCGTCCTCAACATCACGCCCGATCATCTCGACCGCCACCACAGTTTCGACGCCTACGTTCAGGCCAAGGCGCGGATCTTCGAGAACCAGACGGCGCAGGATCACGCGGTCCTGAACGCTGACGATCCGACCTGCGCCGGTCTGGCCGGCAAGACCCGCGCCCAGGTGCACTGGTTCAGCCGCAAGCAGGAAGTCGGGCGCGGGGCGTTCATGCGCGACGGCAAGATCTTCTGGCGCGAAGACGGCGACAACCTGGAGGTCATGCCGGCCAGCGGCATCACGCTCAAGGGCACACACAACCTGGAAAACGTCCTGGCCGCGGTCTGCGTGGGTCGCATCGTCGGCTGCGAGCCGCACCGCATCCGCCGCGCTGTCGAGGAGTTCAAGGCGGTCGAGCACCGGCTGGAGTACGTCGCCACCATCCAGGGGGTCGAGTACTACAACGATTCCAAAGCCACCAACGTGGACGCCACCATCAAGGCGCTGGAGGCCTTTCCCGGCAACATCCACATCATCCTTGGCGGCAAGGACAAGGGCAGCGATTACTCGGTGCTGAAGAGCCTGTTGCACGCCCGCGCCAAGCGCGTGTACACCATCGGCACGGCGGCGGAGAAAATCGAATCGCAGATCTCGGGCGCCGCGCCCTTGCTCCGCGCCGAGACGCTGGAGACTGCGGTGAAGCGCGCTGTGGAATCGGCCGCCCTGGGAGACATCGTGCTCTTGGCCCCGGCCTGCGCCAGCTTCGATCAGTTCGAGAGCTATGAGCATCGTGGTCGCGCCTTCAAAGAGGCGGTGCTCGCTCTGGCCGCGCGCAAAGCGCCGAGTGAAGTCGGAGGGGCCGCGTAGATGGCTAAGCGCGTCAGTGTCGACAAAACGCTCTTCATCGTTACCCTCCTGCTGGTGTTTATCGGCCTGGTGATGGTGTTCAGCGCCTCGGCGGTGATGGCGAAGGAGCGCTTCGGCTCCGCCTACACCTTCCTTTTTAAGCAGATGGTGTGGGCGGTGGCGGGCTTGATTGCGATGGTCATCGCCATGAACGTGGACTACCGCCGCTACAAGCACCCGGCGATCGTGTTCTCGCTGCTGGGCGTCACGCTTACCCTGCTGGTTGCGGTGTTTTTTCTCGACCGCTCGCACAATACCCATCGCTGGATCCGCCTGGGCATACTGTCCTTCCAGCCGTCGGAGCTGGCGAAACCCGCGCTCATCCTGTTTCTCGCGTATTTTCTGGAGAACCGCACCAAATCGATGGACGACTGGCGGCAGACTCTGCTGCCCGCCGCCGTCCCCATCGTGGTCTGCGCCGGGCTGATCCTCAAGCAGCCGGACCTGGGCACGTCAGTGGTTTGTCTGGCCATCAGCGCCATCATCCTGTTCGTCGCGGGCATGAGGATGCGCTACCTGGGTTATGCCTTGGTCGCATCGATTCCGGTGCTGTACCTGACCATCTTTCGCGTGAAGTGGCGTTACGAGCGCATCCTCGCGTTCCTGGATCCGTGGAAAGACCCGCAGGGACGCGGCTTCCACATCATTCAATCGCTCATTGCGGTCGGCACCGGCGGCTTCACCGGCCAGGGGCTGATGGAAGGCAAGCAGAAGCTCTTCTATCTGCCCGAGCCGCACACCGATTTCATCTTTGCGGTGATCTCCGAGGAAATGGGACTGCTGGGCGCACTGGCAGTGGTGTCGCTGTTCGCCATCTTTCTCTACCGCGGAATGCGCACCGCGCTCGCCACCGAGGACATCTTCGCGCGCTATCTGGCCACGGGCATCACCTCGATGATCGTGGTGCAGGCGGTATTCAACATCAGC
Source organism: Terriglobales bacterium (assembly GCA_035604095.1). Taxonomy (GTDB): domain Bacteria; phylum Acidobacteriota; class Terriglobia; order Terriglobales; family Acidobacteriaceae; genus JAHFUA01. The sequence continues at coordinate 3,024 of DATNJE010000155.1, read as the reverse complement.
GTGGTGCTGGGCCTGATGCCCACGAAGGGGATCCCGCTGCCCTTCATCTCCTACGGCGGCTCGTCGCTGTTCGTGATGCTGGCGTGCGTGGGCGTCCTGCTGAACATCACGCAGAGCACCGCCTGATATGCGCGCCGTCCTGGCCGGAGGCGGCACCGGCGGCCACGTCATCCCCGCACTGGCCATTGCCCACGAATTGCGCGACCTCTATTCAGCCGAAGTCATGTTCATCGGGACCTCGCGCGGCATCGAGAACCGCCTGGTTCCCGCGGCGGGGTTCGAACTGCGCCTGGTGGAGGTCGGAGCGCTGAAGAAGGTCAGCCTGGCCAAGCGGGTCGCCACCATGACCGCGCTGCCTACTGCGATCTTTCGCTCGCGGAAAATCCTCGGCGAGTTCCGGCCCGGCGTGGTGATCGGCGTGGGCGGATACGCTTCCGGACCGGCCATGCTGGCGGCGGCGATCTCCCGCATACCCACCCTGGCGTTTGAGCCGAACGTTGTGCCCGGACTGGCCAACCGCATCATGGCGCCGATTGTCTCGTCCGCCGCGGTCCACTTCGAGGAGACTCGCCGCTACTTCCGCCGCTGCCAGGTGACGGGCGTTCCCGTGCGCCGCGCGTTTTTCAATCTGCCGCCCAAGCCGGCGGGCAGTCCGCCGACGCTGTTGGTCTTCGGCGGCAGCCAGGGCGCGCACGCCATCAACGAAGCCGTGATGAACGCGGTCGCGGCGCTCAGCGCGCAGGTCCCGGGAATCCAGCTTGTCCACCAGACCGGCGAGCGCGACTATAATGACGCCCAGGCGGCGTACCTGCGTTCGCGGGCCCACGCAGAGGTTTTCCCGTTCATCGAGGACATGCCGGGGATGTTTGCGCGTGCCGACCTGATCGTCTGCCGCTCTGGGGCCAGCACGGTGGCCGAGGTGACCGCGGCCGGGAAGCCGGCGATCTTTATCCCCTTTCCGCACGCGGCCGACGCCCACCAGTTGCGCAATGCTGAAGCGCTCGAGCGCGCCGGAGCGGCGGTGCTGATCGCGGAGAAGGATTTGACCAGCGAGCGGCTGGTGGAAACGGTGCGTGAGCTGTTGGGCGATCCGGCCCGGCTGGCGCGCATGTCGGCGGCGTCGCGCAAGCTGGCGCATCCCGACGCCGCACGCCAGATCGCGCTGATGGCGGGGCGACTGGCAGGAGTGCCCGCATAAAAAACGCCACGGATTTTCACGGATCAACACCCGGTTTCCTTTTTTTGATTTTTGATCCGTCCTCATCCGTGTAAATCCGTGGCTACCAACTATGTTTGCCAAGATCCAACGCGTGCATTTTGTCGGCATCGGCGGCATCGGCATGAGCGGCATCGCCGAGGTGCTGCTGAACCTCGGCTACAAGATCTCCGGCTCGGATCTGAAGCCGTCGCTGGTGACCGACCGCCTGGCCACACTGGGTGCAATCATTTGTGAAGGCCATCGCGCGGAGAACGTCGTGGGCGCCGAAGTGGTCGTCACCAGCTCCGCCGTTACGCGCGACAACCCCGAGGTAGCGGAAGCGCGTCGGCGGCACATCCCCGTGATCCAACGCGCCGAGATGCTGGCCGAGCTGATGCGCCTGAAGTACGGTATCGCCGTGGCCGGCATGCACGGCAAGACCACGACTACCTCGATGATTGCCGCGGTGCTTGCCGCCGGCGGCCTCGATCCCACGGTGGTGGTCGGGGGGCGCGTGGACGCCATGGGCTCGAACGCGCGCCTCGGCAAATCACACTACCTGGTCGCCGAGGCTGACGAAAGCGACCGCTCGTTTCTCAAGCTCTCGCCCATCCTGGCGGTGGTGACCAACATCGACCGCGAGCACATGGACTGCTATCGCGACATGGCCGACGTCGAGCATGCGTTTGTCGAGTTCATGGACCGCGTCCCGTTTTATGGCTTGACCGTCGCGTGCAACGACGATGACCGCCTGCGCGCACTCCTGCCGCAGCTCCGCCGGCGGGTGATGACCTACGGCTCGCGTCCGGACTCCGATTTTTGCCTGGTGGACTCGGAGACGCCTCACGTGGACGGGCACGAGCGGCCCATGAGCCGATTCCGCGTGGACTATCGCGAGCAGTCGCTGGGCGAGTTTCATCTCCACGTGCCGGGGCGGCACAACGTCCTGAACGCCACCGCGGCCATTGCCGTGGGCGTGGGTTTGGATGTCGCTCCGGACGCCATTCGCCGCGGGCTGGCGGAGTTTCGCGGCGTGGACCGCCGCTTCCAGTTGCGCGGCCGCGCGGGCGAAATCAGCGTGATTGACGACTACGGCCACCATCCCACCGAGATCCGCGCCACGCTGGCCGCCGCCCGCCAGTGCGGCTACCAGCGCATCCACGTGGTCTTCCAGCCTCACCGCTACAGCCGCACCCAGGACCTGGCCGACCAGTTCGCCACCGCTTTCGGCGATGCCGACTCGCTGTTCGTGCTCGATATCTATGCCGCCAGCGAGCCGCCAATCGAAGGCGTCACCGGCGAGCGCCTGGCGCGGCACATTGCCAGTCTGGGAAAGCGGCCCGCGACCCACGCAGCTTCCTTCGACCAGGCGATCGAGATGGTGATCGCCACTGCGCGGCCGGGCGACATGATCCTGACGATGGGGGCGGGCAGCGTGTCGCAGCTTGGGCCGCGGATCCTGGAGCGTCTGGAGTCGCGGCAGAGCCAGGCAATCAGCGCCGCGCCGAGCCGGTAGCGGCTTTATAATGTCGGTTTGCACTCCCCGCAAGACTTTCACGCAAGAGAGGTGTTAAGAGTTCGCGGAGGGCCTTCGGTCGCGCGTGTCTCCTGATTCCAAAAAACGAGAGCAAGCCCGCCTCGGCGGGCACCGCCGCACCCTGATCCTGATTCTGGGCATCGCCATCTTCCTGCTGTTCGCGCTGGTGTTCTCGCAGCAGGCGTTCAACCTGGCGCTGCGTCCCAACACCTCGGAACAGGTGCAGATCTTCGTTGCCCTGTCGACGCTGATCTTCCTGCTGCTGATCACGCTGACCTTCGTGCTGGTG
>DATNJE010000154.1:0-11337 GCA_035604095.1 Terriglobales bacterium | reverse complement strand
CGCGGCGTGGAGACCGGGGCGTGTCCGCACTCCGCCATCCGCGAGGACGCTTCCATGAACCTGCAGGCCATCGCAGAACTGGAAGACGCGCTGCCCGGCCTCGAGCTGGTGTTCGTGGAGAGCGGCGGCGATAATCTCGGCGCGGCCTTCAGCCCGGAATTGGTGGACGTGTGGATCTACGTCATCGACGTGGCCGAGGGCGACAAGATCCCGCGCAAGGGCGGCCCCGGCATCACGCGCTCGGACCTGCTGGTGATCAACAAGATCGACCTCGCGCCATACGTCGGCGCGTCGCTGGAAATCATGGAACGAGATTCCCGCAAGCAGCGCGGCGAGCGGCCGTTTCTGTTCACCAACCTGCGCGATCAAGTCGGTCTGGCGCCGGTGGTCGAGTGGGTGGAGGAAAAACTCGGCCTGCCCGCCGAAACGCGGCATTCCGTGATCGATGCCCACGCTCCGCTCCCCACACATTCTCACGAACACAGCCACCATCATCATGAGCATGAGCACCATCATTAGAGTTCACGCGTTCGGGAGGGGCACGGCTTCAGCCGTGCCGCCAGAGCGGCAAATGATCCCGGGCTTTAGCCCCTGAAGTTTTTCATTGCAAGGCGTATGACATCGGTCACCAACTCGCAGCGCGAACATGACCCAGACCTCGCCCATCTTCGCCTTCTGCATCTGGCGGACAGCGCGCTGCCCATCGGCGCCCTGGCGCACTCTTTCGGCCTGGAGTCTCTCGCCGCGTGCGGATTGCTGACGCCTGCTGGCGTGTCTGAGTTCCTCCGTGGATACACAGAAGAGGCGGGAGTAATGGAAACAGTGTTCTGCCGCGAAGCATTTCGTCTGGCCGGACCAAACGCGCTCGCCAGCGAACGCTGGGTCGAGATCAATCAGCGCTTGACCGCGCTCAAGCTCGCGCGAGAGAGCCGGGGGGGCAGCGCCGCGCTGGGACAGCATTTCTTGTCGGCCGTCCTTGGGCTCGGCGAATTCCCGCTGGTGCGAGACGCGCTGGCCGCTGCGCGGCAGGCACAGAGCGTCGTGCATCACAGTCCCTCCTTCGGACTGGTTGCGGGCGCGCTGGGCCTTGATGAGGAGCGCGCGGTGCTGGCCTACCTGCATCAATCGCTCGCCAGCCTGGTGTCGGCGTGCCAGCGGCTCTTGCCGATCGGGCAAAGCGAGGCCACCCGCATTCTGTGGAACCTGAAGCCGGCACTGATCGATGCTGCCGCGCGCAGCCGCGTCACCACGATCGACGATGTCTGCTGCTTCATGCCGCTGCTCGACTGGGGCGCGATGGAGCATCCAGCGCTCACCACCAGGCTGTTCATCAGTTGAGACTATGGCGTGTGCACAACAAACCGAGATTGGGCCGGCTGCCGACACGGCCAGCCGGGTCGAGGCTTCGCTCGATCTCGACTTCGAGTTCGACCATGCCGCAGGCCGAACCGTGCTCGCCGCCAGCCGGCAGCAAACGCCGCTCAAGGTGGTGCGCGCCTTCGCGCTCGAAGACGGCAGCGCGCTCGCCCATCTGCACAATGTTTCCGGCGGCTTGTTGGGTGGGGATCGTCTCGCGTTGCGAGTGCAGGTTGGAGCAGGCGCGAGCGCACAGTTAACAACCACCGGCGCCACTCGCATCTACCGCGCGCGCGAACTAGCTGCCGACGCCGTGCAGAGCAACCACATCAGCGTCGGCGAGAATGCTCTGCTCGAATACGTGCCCGACCCGATCGTCCCCTTCGCCGGAGCTCGCTTTCGTCAGCAGACGACCATCCAGCTCGCGTCCGGCGCAGGATTGTTCTGGTGGGAGATTCTTGCGCCCGGCCGTGAAGCGCGCGGCGAGCTGTTCGCCTATGACCGGATGGAACTCAAGACGGACATCTGGACACCTGAACGCCTTATCGCCTCGGAACGCGTCCGTCTTGAGCCGCGTCTGCACGCGCTTTCCTCGCTGGCGCGACTGGGCGACTATCGCTACTGGGCCACGTTTTACATTTGTCGGGTGGCGGCCGATCCCAAGCTCTGGGCGACAGCCGAAGAACGTTTGCGCGAGGTCGCCGCAAGTGTGAGCCCGCCCGGCGAGACGCGTTGGGGCATCAGCACCCTGGCCGCCGACGGGCTGGTGGTCCGCTGCCTTTCCCGGCAGGGCCGATGGGTGCTGGCGGGACTGCGAGAGATTTGGACTGCGGCGAAGTCGCTTCTCTACGGACGGGAAGCGATCCCGCCGCGCAAAGTGAACTAGCCTGGGTAATTCATGATGTCGCAGTACCTGGGTGGAGCAGGGCTTCAGCCCTGCATAGTGAGGGCCCCAATAGGTTAGGCTTTAGCCACTGAGGGAGGTTTATTTCGGGTACACCATCGCTGGGGATTGGGAGTACCTCAGGGGCTGAAGCCCATATTTTTCAAAGCTTGTGTAAGTGCAGGCCTGAAGGCCTGCTCCACCCACCACAGCTCGACCGGGAGGACCACTTGCACCTGACTCCGCGAGAACAGGAAAAGCTGCTGATCGTGGTGGCAGCGGACGTGGCGCGCCGGCGCGCTGCCCGCGGCTTGAAGCTCAATTATCCGGAAGCCGTCGCCGTGCTCACCGCCGAGGTGATGGAGGCGGCCCGCGACGGCAAGAGCGTCGCCGACATCATGAGCTTCGGCGCGGCCATCCTCACGCGCGAGCAGGTGATGGAAGGCGTGCCGGAGATGATCCATGAGGTCCAGGTCGAGGCCACCTTCCCCGACGGCACCAAGCTGGTCACGATTCACGATCCCATTAAGTAGGAGCGCGCTTATGAACCCCGGAGAATATTTTCTGGAAAGCGGCGCGATCACCGCCAATGCCGGCCGCCGCGTCGCGCGCGTGCTAGTGAAGAACACCGGCGACCGCCCGATCCAGGTCGGCAGCCATTATCACTTTTTCGAAGTCAACCGGGCGCTGGAGTTCGACCGCACGTCCGCCTACGGCATGCGCCTCAACATCGCCGCCGGCACCGCCGTCCGCTTCGAGCCCGGAGAGGAGAAAGAAGTGGAACTCACCGACTTCGGCGGCGCACGCGTGATCCACGGATTTCTGGGGGCGGTAGGCGGCGCACTCGATGCTGCCGGCGCGCGCGAGCGGGCGCTCAAGAAGGTACGCGAGGAAAAAGCCCGATGAGCCTCAACATTCCCCGCCGCGTCTATGCCGACCTGTATGGTCCCACCACGGGCGACCGCATCCGCCTCGGCGACACCGAACTGATCATCGAGATCGAAAAAGACTTCACGCATTACGGCGACGAGATCACCTTCGGCGGCGGCAAAGTGATCCGCGACGGCATGGGCCAGAGCAGCAGCGCAGTGCGCGAGGCTAGCAACGGCGCGCTCGACTTGGTCATCACCAACGCGGTCGTCGTCGATCACTGGGGCATTGTCAAGGCCGATATCGGCGTGAAGGATGGCCGCATCGTGAAGGTCGGCAAGGCCGGCAATCCTGACACCATGGAGGACGTCGATCCCGAGCTGGTGGTCGGCGCGGCGACCGAGGTGGTCGCCGGCGAGAACCTGATCGTCACCGCCGGCGGCGTGGACAGCCACATCCACTTCATCTCGCCGCAACAGGTCTACGAGGCGATCTCGAGCGGAATCACCACCATGATCGGCGGCGGCACCGGCCCGGCCACTGGCACCGCGGCGACCACCTGCACACCGGGCGCGTGGAACCTGGCCCGCATGTTGCAGGCCGCCGAAGCCTGGCCAATGAACTTCGGTTTTCTCGGCAAGGGAAACGCCGCCACCCGCGCGCCGCTGGCCGAGCAGATCGAAGCCGGCGCCTGCGGACTCAAGCTCCACGAAGATTGGGGAACAACGCCGGCCGCCATCGACGCGTGTCTCAAGGTCGCGGATGAATACGACGTCCAGGTCGCCATCCACACCGACACCATCAACGAATCCGGCTTCCTCGAAACCACCGTGGAGGCGATTGCCGGCCGCGCCATCCACACCTATCACACCGAAGGCGCGGGCGGAGGACACGCTCCGGACATCATCCGCATCGCGTCGTTCCCGCACGTGATGCCATCTTCCACCAATCCCACGCGTCCGTACACCGTGAACACCATCGCTGAACACCTTGACATGCTGATGGTGTGCCACCACCTGAACCTGCAGGTGCCCGAGGACGTAGCTTTTGCCGAAAGCCGCATACGCCCGGAGACCATCGCGGCCGAGGACATCCTGCACGATATGGGCGTGCTCAGCATGCTGTCGAGCGATTCGCAGGCCATGGGCCGCATCGGCGAGGTGGTCACGCGCACCTGGCAAACCGCGCACAAGATGAAGACGCAGCGCGGGCCGCTGCCCGAGGATTCCGCGCGCAACGACAATCACCGCGCCCAGCGCTACGTCGCCAAGTACACCATCAATCCGGCGATCGTGCACGGCTTGGCCGCCGAGATCGGCTCCATCGAGCCCGGCAAGCTCGCCGACCTGGTGCTGTGGAAGCCCGCGTTCTTCGGCGCCAAGCCGGAGATGGTGATCAAGGGAGGATTCATCGCCTGGTGCGCGATGGGCGATCCCAATGCTTCCATCCCCACGCCGCAGCCAGTGCTCTATCGGCCGATGTTCGGCAGCTTCGGCGGCGCGATCGCGGCCACCAGCATCACCTTCATGTCGCAAGCCGCGTTCGCAGCCGGCGTGGAGCAGAAACTTGGCCTGAAGCGGATGGTGGCGCCCGTCCGCAATTGCCGCCGCATCGGCAAGAAAGACATGGTCCACAACAGCGCCACGCCAGACATCAAAGTGAATCCCGAAACCTACGAGGTACGCGTGGACGGCAAGCTGATCACCTGCGAACCGGCGCGCGTGCTGCCTCTGGCGCAGAGGTACTTCCTGTTCTGACTCGCCGATTGACTCATCCCATCGCGGAAATGTATGTTGGCTGCCCATGATCCTTGTCCCCGTCAAGCACCTGGAAACCTCGAAGCAGCGCCTGTCTCCGCTGCTCAGCCCTGCCGAGCGCTTCGCCTTGGCAGAGGCCATGCTGCAGGATGTGCTTGCAGTGCTGGACGCAAGCCGCTGTCGCGGCTATGTTGCACTCGTCTCCGGCGATGCGCGCGCGCACCGACTGGCAAGCCAGTACGGGTTCGAAGTCATTAATGATCCCAACGATCCCGGCGAAACCGGCGCCATCGAGATGGCAACGCGCGCCGCCAGCGAGCGCAGAGCCGAATTCACGCTGGTCTTGCCGGCAGACATCCCGCTCATCACCACGACTGAGGTGGAACAGATTTTCGCCGCCGCGCCGCCGGAAGGGACAGTGCTGACGCCTTCCGCCAGCGGCCGCGGCACTAACGCCGTCTTGCAACGGCCGCCGGGCTTATTCCCGCTGCGCTTTGGCAACGACAGTTTCCTGCCGCACCTGGCGGCGGCGAGAGCCACTGACAACCCGGTTGAAGTGCTGCGACTGCCCAGGATCGGAATCGATATCGACGAGCCCCCGGATTTGGCCGACCTCATCGCAGCCCCCGGCGACACCAGAGCGCAGCGCCTGCTCGAGGAGTGGCACATCTCCGAGCGTCTGGCCGCGATGCGATTGGCCGAGGAGCGCGCGTCGTGAGCGGTCCGGTGGCGGTGGTCGGCGGCACCGGCCCGGAAGGACGCGGCCTGGCGTGGCGTTGGGCGCGCGCCGGCGTGCACATCATCATTGGATCGCGCGACGAGCAACGAGCGCGCCAGGCAGCAGCGGAGGTTCAGGCGCAGTGCGGCGGGACAGCACGCGTCGAAGGCTTGGAGAATTCTGCCGCCGTCGCGCAGGCGGACGTGGTGATGCTGACCGTCCCGTTCGCCGGGCAGGCGGAGTTGCTCAAGAAGCTGAAGCCTGCGTTCCGGCCAAACGCGGTTTTAATCGATGCCACGGTTCCGCTGGCGGCCGAAGTCGGCGGTCGCGCCACGCGCACTCTCGGCGTTTGGCAGGGCTCGGCGGCGCAGCAGACGGCGGAACTTGTCTCGCCGGGAGTGGCCGTGGTAGCCGCGTTCCACAACGTGTCGCACACGCTGCTCGAGGGCGATGGCCCGGTGGATTGCGATGTGATCGTCTGCACCGATCACGAGCCCGCCCGCGCCGTGGCATTCGAGCTGGCGCGGAAGATTCCGGGCGTGCGTCCCGTGGACGGCGGGAAGCTGGAGAACGCGCGCATCGTCGAGCAGATTACGGCGCTGCTGATTGCCATCAATATTCGCGCGAAGAAGCAGTCGGCGGGAATCAGGATCACGGGGCTGGAGGCGGGTCCTTCCTCATAGATGTCATCCTGAGCGACCGAGGGCTCCCGCCCGTTTTCTCCAGGGTGGGAGACGGTCGCGAAGGATCTTGGTTCTTTCTTGGCGAAAACCAATATCCCTCGACTCGCGCTCGCTTCGCAAGCTCAGCTCGCGCTTCGCTCGGGATGACAATTCATAATAGATGTTACGGCGCGGCTAGAAGCCGCGCCCTTTCAAAGCATCCTCAATACGAGAACGGATACAGCCGCCAATACGTTTTGATCTTCCGCCAGCGTTCGGCCATGCCGTCAGGCTCGAAGATCAGGAACAGCACGATTGCCAGCCCGAACACTCCCAGCTTCAGCGAAGCGAACAGTCCGACCAGCGAGGGAAACGTGCCGCTCAGCGAGGACGCGCCCAGGCGCAGCAACTCCGGCAGACAGGTGATAAAGATCGCGCCGAGGATGGAGCCGAGGATGCTCCCCAAGCCGCCGATGATAATCATCCCGAGATAGTCAATCGCGAGGGTGATGGGAAAATTCTCCGGGCTGATGTACTTGGCCTGATAGGCGAGCAGCGACCCGGCCACGCCCACGTAGAACGAGCTGATGCCGAATGACATCAGTTTGTACTTGAAGATGTTTACGCCCATCACTTCCGCTGAGATGTCCTGGTCGCGGATGGCGACGAATGCCTTGCCCACCTTGGTGCGGAACAGGTTCTTGGCGAAGAAGACCATGAAGAACATCAGGCCGAAAATCAGGTAGAAGAGCTGGCGGTCGGTATCCAGGGAGTATTTGAAGAAGGACGCGGGCGCCACGCTCACCCCAGCGACGCCGCCGGTCACGCTATCCCAGTGCGCGGCGACGAACTCGATGATGAAGTGCGCCGCCAGGGTCGCCATTGCCAGGTAGAGTCCCTTCAAACGCAGCGAGGGAACGCCGAAGACCATGCCCACCACAGCCGCAACCAGTCCGGAAAGCAAGATCACCGCGATGAACGGCATTTGCGGCAGGTGCCCGCCAAGATAGGCCGTGGTGTATGCGCCGACGGCCATGAAGGCGGCGTTGCCCAGCGAGATCTGTCCGGTGAAGCCGGTGAGGATGTTGAGCCCGACAGCGCCAATGATGGCGATGCCCACGCGGGCGGTCACGTCCATCCAGTAGCTGGAGGCGTAGAGCGGCACGGTCAAGAGCGCGAGCAGGAAAAGGGCGAGGCACCAGCGCGCGAAGGCGGAATCGAAAATCGCCATGTCCTTCGCGTAGGAGGTCTTGAAATCGCCGCAGCTAATCGTTGCCATGCCGCCTCACACCCTCTCGATGTGCACCTTGCCGAACAGCCCGTAGGGCTTGATCATCAGGATCGCCACCAGAATCACAAAGGGCGCCACTTCCTTCACCCCGCCGCCGAACATCGTGTCCAGATAGCCGCCGGCGAGGTTCTCCAGGACGCCGATCAGCAACCCGCCGATGATGGCGCCGGGAATGCTGTCCAGTCCGCCGAGGATGACCACGGGAATGCTCTTCAAGCCGATGAGCGCGAGCGATTGGTCAACGCCGGTCCGCACCGCACCTAGCAGGATGCCGCCCACGGCCGAGACCATGGCGGCGATCGCCCAGGCGAGCGCGAACATCAAGCGCACCGAAATCCCCATCGAAAGCGCCACCTGCTGGGAAAACGCGGTGGCGCGCATGGCGATCCCGTAGCGCGAGTACTTGAAGAACAGCGTGAACAATATCAGCAGCACGACCACGCATCCCAGGCTCCACAAGTAGGCGCGCGAGATTGGCACGGGGCCGAGCATCACCGGCTGCGAGGGAAAGATTTCGGGATAGGGCTGGGTGTCCGTGCCCCAGATGCCCTGCACGATGGCACGCAGGATGCTGGAAAGCCCGAGCGTCACCATGATGACCGAGATCACCGGCTCGCCGATCATCGGACGCAAGATCAGCCGCTCGATCAGCAGTCCCAGCACCACGGCGAACAGCAACGTGATCAGGATGGTGGCGTAGAAGGGGATCTTGTAGCGCGCCAGCAGCACCAGGCTGATGTAGGCGCCGACCAGCAGGAACTCTCCCTGAGCAAAGTTCAGCACGCTGGTGGATTTGTAGATGATGACGAAGCCCATGGCCACCAGCGCGTAAATGCTGCCCACCACTACGCCGTTGACCACCAGTTGCAGGAAGAAATCCATGCTGTTCCTCGCCTAGCCTCGATTCACATTTCCGACCGCCCTGGGTGGAGCAGGGCTTCAGCCCTGCATAGTCGCGGCCTCAACGGTGCTCGGCTTTAGCCGCTGAGGGACCCACTTTCTTTCCAATCGCCGCGATCGATACCTCAGGGGCTGAAGCCCACAACTCAAAACACCGCATGAATGCAGGCCTGAAGGCCTGCTCCACCCTGGCGATTGATCTCCTTACGCCACGCTCAACTCCCGCACCAGGAGCGTGGTCTGGATGCGCGTGGTCTTGCCGTCCTGGAACCTGATCACGGTGTCGATCGGCACCTGCTGCGATTCGCCGTACAAGGCGGTGATCACTTCCCTGTAGCGCTCCTCCACGAAAACGCGGCGCACCTTGCGGGTGCGGGTGAGCTCCTCGTCGTCGGCGTCCAATTCCTTGTACAACAGCACGAACTTCTTGATCTTGGCCGCGGAAGGCAGGGTCTGGTTGACCTGGTCCACCTCTTTATGAACCAGGTCGTAGACCTCGGGCTTGGCGGAGAGGTCGGTGTAGGTGGTGTAGGGGATCTTGTGGCCCTCCGCCCACTTGCCGACCACGCCCATATCGATGCAAAGCATGGCGGTGAGATAAGGACGGCTGTTGCCGATAACCACCGCCTCTTTGACATACAGCGAAAACTTTAAGCGATTCTCGATGAACTGGGGCGAGTACTGGGTGCCGTCGGCCAGTTGCATCACGTCCTTGATGCGGTCTATGACGATCAGGTGACCGTTTTCCGTGAGGTAGCCGGCGTCGCCCGAGTGCAGCCAACCCTCGGAGAGCGTGTCTTGGGTAGCGGCTTCGTTCTTGTAGTAGCCAACGAACACCGACGAGCTGCGCGAGAGGATCTCGCCGCTCTTTGAGATCTTAAGCTCGGTGCCGGGGATGGGCTTGCCCACGGTGTGGAACTGTATGTCGTCGTCGTTGTGGATGCAGGAGATGCCGCTGATCTCCGTCTGCCCGTAGATCTGCTTGAGCGGCACGCCCAGAGCGTGGAAGAAGCGGAAGACGTCCGGTCCCAGCGCCGCGCCGCCGGTCGAGCAGGTGCGGATGTGGGTGAAGCCCAACCGATCCTTTAGCGCGCGGAAGGTGATCCAGTAGGCCAGCGCGTAAGCGATCTTCCAGGGCAAGGTGATCGGTTGCTTCTTGAAGCGGAGGTCGGCGATCATCCGTCCCACGGGCATGCACAGGTTGTAGAGCAGGCGCTTGAGGCGCGTGGTGTCCATGATCCTGACCTGCACCGTGGAGGTGATGTTCTCCCACACGCGTGGGGGCGCGAACATGATGTGCGGGCCGATCTCGCGGATGTCCTCCATCACCGTGGACGGCTCCTCGGGGAAGTTGATGGTGAAGCCGATGGTCAGCCCGCTGGACATGCACATCATCTGCTCGCCGATCCACGCCAGCGGCAGAAAGGAGACGAACTCGTCGCCGGGCAGCTTGGCATCCACCTGGTTGAGGTTGCCGGCCATGGTGAGCAGGTTGCGAAAGGTGAGCATCGCGCCCTTGGGAAAACCGGTGGTGCCGGAGGTGTAGCAGATGATGGCCACATCGTCGGCTTGGCCGGCGGTGACGTTCTCCATCCACAAGTTCGGCCGCTGGCGCGCGAGTTCGCGGCCCTTCTCCTCGACCGCGGAGAAGCTGATCAGCGCCGGATGCTTGTAGCTGCGCATGCCGCGCGGGTCGGTGTAGATGATGTTCTTCACCTTGGGCAGCTTCTCGATCATGTCGAGAATCTTGTCCACCTGCTCCTGGTCTTCGGCGACCACGAAGACGGCTTCGGAGTGGTCAATGACATAGACGACCTCGTTCAGCGTGGAATCCTGATAGATGCCGACCGAGACGCCGCCCGCGCCCTGGACGGCGAGCTCGCCGTAAACCCACTCCGGGCGGTTGTTGCCGATGATGGCTACCTTGTCGCCGCGCTCCAGACCCAGGCTGATGAGTCCGAGCGAGAAATCGCGCACGTGGTCGTGATACTGCTGCCAACTCGTCGCCTGCCAGATGCCGAATTCCTTTTCACGCAGCGCGGTCTTGGAGCCGAGTTCGGCGGCCTTCCGCACCAGCAGCTTGGGGAAGGTGTCGAGGTCCTGGTCGAGATGCTCAAGATGACTTGTGCTCGCCAATCTATGCCTCCGCCACGGCGATCTCGGCATCTTCCTGGCCGAGGTAGGCCTTCTGCACGTGGGGATTGCGCTGCACTTCCAGCGGGGTGCCGTCGGCGATCTTGACCCCGAAGTTGAGCACCACGACCCGGCTGGAGATGTCCATGACCACGCCCATGTCGTGCTCGATCATCAGCACCGTGGTGCCGCGGTCCTGATTGGTGTCGATGATGAAGCGCGCCATGTCTTCTTTCTCTTCCGCGTTCATGCCGGCCATGGGCTCGTCGAGCAGCAGCAGCTTGGGCTCGAGAGCCAGCGCCCGCGCCAGCTCCACGCGCTTCTGCAGCCCGTAGGCGAGCGTCCCGACGATCTTCTTGCGGATGTGCTGGATCTCGAGGAAGTCGATGATGTCCTCCACCACCACGCGCTGCGCCACCTCTTCCCGTTCGCCCGGACCGTAGTAGAAGCCGCCCTTGAGGATGCCGCAATGCTGGTGAATGTGGCGGCCGATGAGCAGGTTGTCGAGCACGGTCATGCCCTTGAACAGAGCGATGTTCTGGAAGGTGCGCGCCAAGCCGCGGCTGGTGCGCTGGTAGGGCCTGAGGCGCGTGATGTCCTGGCCGTCGAAGATGATCTTCCCCTGTTGCGGGCGGTACACGCCGCTGATGGCGTTGAGCAGGCTGGTCTTGCCGGCGCCGTTGGGGCCGATGATGGCGTGGATGGAGCCCGGCTCGACGGCGAAGCTCACATCCTTGATGGCGGTGACGCCGCCGAAGCGCAGCGTC
>DATNJE010000153.1:0-9408 GCA_035604095.1 Terriglobales bacterium | reverse complement strand
CAGCCGCAGTTCGAAGGCCAGACCAAGGGCAAGCTCAACTCCGATATCGCCGGCATCGTGCAGGCGTTCCTCAACGAGCGCCTGGGCGCGTTCTTCGAGCAGAACCCTCCGGTCGCGCGCAAGATCATCAACAAAGCCATTGAAGCCGCGCGTGCCCGCGAAGCCGCGCGCAAGGCCCGCGACCTCACCCGCCGCAAGGGCGCGCTCGATTCCGGAGGCCTGCCGGGCAAGCTGGCCGACTGCTCCGAACGCGATCCCAACCGCTGCGAGCTGTTTCTGGTGGAGGGTGAATCCGCCGGCGGCACCGCCAAGCAAGGACGCGACCGCCGCTTCCAGGCCATCCTGCCGCTCAAGGGCAAGATCTTAAACGTGGAGAAGGCACGCTACGACAAGATGCTCTCCCACGAAGAAATTCGCGCCATGATCACAGCCCTCGGCACCGGCATCGCCAAGGAAGATTTCGATCCCACCAAGGTGCGCTACGGCAAGATCATCCTGATGACCGACGCCGACGTGGACGGCTCGCACATCCGCACCCTGCTGCTGACGTTCTTCTTCCGCCACATGCAGGAACTGATCAAGCGCGGGCACGTCTTCATCGCGCAGCCGCCGCTCTATTCGATCAAGAAGGGCAAGTCGGTGCAGTACATCAAGGACGACCGCGAGTTCGTCAAGGTGATGGTCAAGCGCGCGTCCGAGGACCTGGTGGTGCGCTACGGCGAGGGGGCGGCCACGATGCAAGGCGCGCCGCTGACCAAGTTCGTCACCACGCTCAACGAGTACCTGACGTTCTTCGACAAGGTGGACAAGCGCCTCCGCCACGCCGAGGTCACCGAGCTGCTGCCGCGGCTCGACCTCTCCAAGCGCGCCGATTTCGAAGGCGAGAACGACAAGCCTCCAAAGAAGATCGCCCAGCTTGAGAAGCAACTCAAATCGCTGGTTAAAGCAAAGAACTTCAAGTCGGTGGAACTGAAGTTTGAGACCGAGCACAACCTGTGGGAAGTCCATTTCACGGATGCGCAGGGCGCCGAGCGCGTCATCAACTGGGAGTTGGCGACGTCGCCCGAGTACCGGCAGTTGATCTCCAAGTACAAGCAGATCGAGGCCAACATGGAGCCGCCGTTCGTGGTGCAGTCGGTGCCGCGTAGTGCGCCCGCGGCCAACGGCGATGAGGCGGAGAGCGACAGTGAGCGCACCGAGCGCGAGAAAGCCGCCAAGAAGACTCCCAAAGCGGCGAAGGGCAAGGAGCGCGAGGAAGTCGAGATGCAGACCGCGCGCGAGCTCTTCGACTACGTGCTCAACGAAGGCCGCAAGGACTACACCGTGCAGCGCTACAAGGGCCTTGGCGAGATGAGCGCTGTGCAGCTCTGGGAGACCACCATGAATCCCGAGCGCCGCACCCTGCTCCAGGTCAAGCTGGAAGACATCGCCGAGTGCGAGACTATCTTCACCACCCTCATGGGTGAAGACGTCGAGGCGCGCCGCAAGTTCATCGAGGACAATGCGCTCGACGTGAAGAACTTGGATATCTGAGCGGTGCTGTCATCCTGAGCGAGCGCGCCCGGCCCTTCGGCTTCGATCAGGTCAAGCTTTGGCGCGCGAGTCGAAGGACCCCTATTCGCAAGATGTTGCCCGAGTAGGGGTGCTTCGACTCGTGCGGGCAAAAGCGGCCCGCACTCGCTCAGCATGACAACGAAATTAGCTCCGCGTCGCCTGCTCCAACAAATACAGGTACGAAACGTACACCTGGCCCGTCGCCCGCTTCATCCCGATCTCGCAGGTGCGGCTGCTGGAGTAGTAGCCGTCCTGCGCTGTGCCCTTGAGCTCGGCGGCCTCAGCTTGCGTCGCCGACTCGGTGAGTTCGGGAAAGAGGAAGCCGCGGTCGCCGGCGAACCCGCAGCAGCCGGCATTGAGCGGCACCACGACTTTGTCGCTGCAGGCGCGCGCGATTCCCTCCAGCTTGGCCACCAGGTTCAGCTTGGTCGCCGAGCAGACCGGGTGCAGCGCCACCGACTCCGCCTTTTGCATGACCTTCAGCTTGGGCAGCAACTGGTCGTGCGCGAACTGTGAGCTGTCGAGGATCTTCAGGCTGTCGAACTTCTCCTGGTTTTCCGCCGTGAGGTGCGGACGGCAGGTGGCGATCCCGTAAGTGCACGGTGTGGTGTCGATGACCACCGGCAGCTTGCCGCCCTCGGACCACTGGTAGAACCTCTCGATCGTCCGGTTCACCAGCACGTCGTGCGCCCGGTCGTAGCCCTTGGATGAGAACGGCACCCCGCAGCAGACACCCTCCACGTCCGCCGGGATAAACACCGGAACGCCGGCGCGGCGAGCCAGCGTGACCAACACGTCCATCAGCGACTGCTCGGCGGTTTCGCCCGGCAGGCGGCCCAGCACCCGCGAAATGCAGGTGGGGAAGTAGATGGCCTGGGCGTCCGCCCGTTCGGTCGCGGGACGCGGGCCTGCTGGCTGCGGCACGTCCGCACTCCATAGCGGGAATTCGCTGACGAACGAGCGGATGGTACGCGTGATCGCGACCATGGCTCCCATTCCCAGCATCGACTGCACCATGTGGCCGAGGCGGAGTCCGAGCCGCATCCGGCGTTCGAGCTTTGCGAAATTTTTCGCGTAGCGGACCGCGCGCGCCTGCGCCGATTTTGAATGCCGCAGCCGGCGAAAACGCTTGGTTAGCTGTCCGGTGTCAATCGAGACCGGGCAGGCCGTCGCACAAAGCCCATCCACCGCGCAGGTTTCGAGCGCCATGTAGGGGAACTCCGCGTCCAACGCGGCAGAAATGCCGTTGCCGCCGGCATCTTGCAAGCGCTGCATCTCGCGCCGCACTACGATGCGCTGCCGCGGGGTCAGGGTCAGATTGCGGCTGGGACACTTGGGCTCGCAGTAGCCGCACTCGATGCACTTATCCACCTCATCCTCGACCACCGGCATGCGCTTCAGGTCGGCGAGATGCCCCTTGGGGTCGGAATTGATGATCACGTTCGGATTCAGCAGGCTGTCCGGATCCACCAGTTCCTTGAGGCGCTTCATGATGCGGTACGCGTCGCCGCCCCACTCGGCCTCGACGAACGGCGCCATGTTGCGCCCGGTGCCGTGCTCGGCCTTGAGCGCGCCGTCGTAGCGCTCCACCACCAGCTTGATCAGATCGTCGACGAAATGCGCGTACTGATCGATCGCCTTCTGGTCGTTGAACGACTGCGTGATCACGAAGTGCAGGTTGCCGTCCTTGGCGTGTCCGAAGATGATGCCGTTGTCGTAGCCGTGCTTGAGGAAGAGCTTCTGCAGGTCGACCGTGGCGTCTGCGAGATGCTGGATGGGGAAGGCTACGTCTTCAATGATGACAGTAGTTCCGCTCTTGCGCACCGCCCCCACCGAAGGGAACATGCCGGCGCGGATCTTCCACAGCGCCGCCTGCTCGGCCGCCTGGTGCGTGAACACCGGCGCCTCCTGCAGCTTGAGTCCTTCCACCTCCCGGCGCGCCACCGATTCCAGCGCGGCGCGTTCGCCTTCGCTCGCGGCCTGGAACTCAACCAGCAGGCCCGCGGCTTCGCCCGGCAGCTTGCGGATAGAGGGCGAGATACCCGGCTGGTCCTCCACCGACCGCAGGGCGGCGCGGTCCATGATCTCCAGCGCAGCGGCGCCCGCGTCACGCAGGGGCACGATAGCAGCGGCGGCAGCGTGCAGATTCGGAAACAGCAGCAGCCCGGTGTACTTGACCGGCAGATCGGGGACAGTGTTCAGCACGGCCTCGGCGATGAAGGCCAGCGTGCCTTCCGAGCCGACCAGCACGTGCTGGAAGATGTCCACCGGGCGCTCGAAATCGATGAACGCGTTCAGCGAATAGCCGGTGGTGTTCTTCATGCGGTACTTGGCGCGGATACGGTTATAGAGCGGGTAGTTGGTCTCGATCTGCCGCTTCAGCTCCACCAGGCCATCGGCCAGCCGCGGTTCCTTGGCGCGGAAGTCCTCATCCGCGCGCGCGTTGGCGGTGTCGATCACCGTACCCGAGGGCAGCACGAAGGTCAGGGAATCCAGCGTGTGGTAAGCGTTCTGGCTCACCCCGCAGCACATCCCGCTGGAGTTGTTGGAGAGGATTCCGCCGATCATGCAGGTGCTGATCGAAGCTGGGTCGGGACCGATCTTCACCCCATACGGCCGCAGCATGCTGTTGACGTATCCGCCGATCACCCCGGGCTGCACCCGCACCTTTTTGCCGTGGTCCTCGATGGCCAGCCCTTTCCAGTGGCGGGCGACCTCGACCAGGATGCCGTCGGTCACCGCCTGGCCGGAAAGGCTGGTTCCGGCGGTGCGGAAGGTGATGGGGATCCGCCGCTGGTGGCTAAAGCGGAACAGCGCCTGGACCTCGGCGACGCCCTGCGCCAGAACCACCGCCTTCGGGATCAGGCGGTAGAAGCTGGCGTCGGAGGCGAAGGCGATCAGGTCGATGGGACGGGTGAGAATTCTCGCGGGCTCCACGATCTGGCCCAGTTCCTGCTTGAGCTTCTCCGCGGCAGGGAGGGCGGTGGAGCCTGCGGGCACGGGCGCCGGCTTGGCCGGCTGGGCAGCATCGATTGCGGTCGCCATAGATAGAAGGAGGATCTCGCCCCGCCGCGCGCGCCTGGATTTTCCAGGCAGGGAGGTGCGGCCTCCTGCATAGGTTAAACCCGGGTCAGAGGATTACCAAGCTTGCCCTGAGCTTATCGAAGGACGCAAGGATCAGCGTGGGTGCGGACAGCGTGGTTGGCCAGCGAATTGGCTTCGCTGTTGTCCTCGCGGGGAACGTAGCTGATGGAAAAATCCAGCGATCGGGCGAGCTTGCGGCAGGTCCAGTTCAGGGAGTAGAGGCGCGGGCTGAGGCAGGCATACTCGCCGCTCATCTGCCGCACCACCACTTCGGAATCGGAATAGACGCGCAGCGTCCTGGCTTTCTGCCCGTGGGCGTACTGCAGGGCTTCCAGCAGCGCAACGTACTCGGCCACGTTGTTGTCCTGGTGGCCGATGCGCTTGGCGATGCGGATCTTGTGCCCTTCGGCGTGCTCGATCACCACTCCGATTCCCGACGGCCCAGGATTCCCGTGCGACCCACCATCTATATAAGCGACAAGATCCAAAATTCCACCCTCTCGAATCCAACATGCTTGAGAAGTTTTCCGGCGTCAAGAGATTTGTCTGGTTCAGGCGTGACGAAAGCGGATCGCTTTCCACAACTTTGTGAATAACCGACGAACAACTGCCCGGACAGCACCTTGACATGCAGCATTGGCGCGCCGTTCTGCGGTTTGCACCTTGTCGGGAGCACGTGAAAGAAAAAAATCCCGCATTGCATCGAAAGCGGGCGACACCGCTGCCATCACTTGCGCGCGCGGCGATTTCAAGCTGTGCAGAGCACGCCAATCAGACTAGACTGACGGCCTCAAAGGGAGGCGTATGGCAACCGAGAGCAAGAACAATTCCATCGTGCGTGCCGCGATCCATCCCTCGATCGGCGTTGCGCGCCTGGGCAACAGCGTGGACAAGTTTTTCCTGGCGCCCGAGGTCCCCGAGCCGGAGCCCAAGCCGCCGGGATACTATCGCGATTCGAGCGGCGCGCTGAAGCGCCAGGCCGTGCGCTTTCGCATCTACGGTCTGAATGCCGAAGGCCAAGCGGTAGCTGAGCTCACCGCCTCGAACGCCGACATCCAGTGGACGGTGCACCTGGCCAACAAGAAGTCCTCCTGGTACCAGTTCCAGATTGCCCTCGATATCCCCGAAGCGCAGTCGGCGCCGCTTTCGCTGCTGCGCAATGCCGGCGTCGGCGACCGCAAGAATCTCATCATCGATCCCGGACCGCGTCACATCAACGGCAAGAATGCTCAGCGCGGCGTCACCTTTGATACCGGCAGCTTCATGGGCACGCCGGTCTACCTGGGCGAGCTGGAGACCGACGAAGAGGGCCGGCTGGTCGTGCTCGGTGGGCGCGGCAAGTCGGCATCCTACAACGGCGCCCGCGCTATCACCTTCGCCAACAATGACGGCTGGTACGATGACACCTCCGATGGGCCGGTTACCGCCAAGGTGGTTTATCAAAGCAAGGAGTTGGCGGTGGACCCGGCGTGGGTGGTGGTGGCTCCGCCGAACTATGCGCCGCTGCTGAAGTCGGTGCGCACTATGTGGGACCTGATGCGCGATGTCGCTATTACCGCAAAGACCCTGAGCGCTCCGGCCCGCCCCTCGTTCCAGCACGAGATCCGTCCAATCTTCGAGCGGCTCTCGCACCTTGAGTGGGTGAACTTGGGGTATGCCGCGGCTTTCGGGTGGAAAGGGCCCATGCGCTTTGCAGACGCGGAGTGGCTCCAGCGGCTGGCCGACCCCAGTCCCGCACTCCAGGGGATGCGCCTAAGTCTCGCCAACCAGTTTCGGGTGTTCGATCGCGATGCCTGGTCGCCTATACCGTGGCCGTGGCTGTACGGAGACGCCATGAACGTGCCGCCGGCGCACACCCCGCGCCAGAGCGTGGCCATTTCCGATACTCAGCTCAAGATGCTGCAACAATGGGCGGCGGGCGAGTTCGAGCCGGACTATGATCCGGCGTCGTCGTCGCCGCGCGCCCTCGACGCCGTGCCGGTCGGCGACCAGCCCGCGACGCTCGACCGCGCCAGCCTGGAGTTCTGTCTGGCCGATGCCTTCCATCCTGGTTGCGAGATGACCTGGCCGATGCGGCAGCCCAGTCTCTACATGGCGCCATTTCGCATCCTTCATGCCGAGCCCGGCTGGATCGAGCCCGATTATGGCCCGCAGCTCAGTCCGGACATGGTCCAGGCGAG
The DNA here is from genome assembly GCA_035604095.1 of Terriglobales bacterium. Classification (GTDB taxonomy): domain Bacteria; phylum Acidobacteriota; class Terriglobia; order Terriglobales; family Acidobacteriaceae; genus JAHFUA01. The sequence goes on along the minus strand of DATNJE010000153.1, from coordinate 2,590 downwards.
CTATCCATTCCTCGGACAAGTGCCGGGCGGGATCACGCGCTGGATGGCCGTCCCCTGGCAAACTGATACCGCAAGCTGCCGCGACGCGGGGGCTTATGGCAAGTCCTATGATCCGTACCTGCCGACGTTCTGGCCGGCGCGGGTTCCCAACGAGGTGCTGGACGAGACAGAGTACGGAATCGTGATGGACTGTAAACGGCCTTTAGACGAACGGCTGGCCGCGTTCGCCCGGCGAGCTGCCTGGACGCGTCCGCTGGGCAGCAAGAAAGGCTACCTCGATCAGATCAACAACATGATCGATCACTTTGGGGACATGGGTGTGGTCGAGCATCGCCCCGGCCCCGGAGACGAGCACTTTCCCGGGGCCATGCAGGTGCAGAACCTGCCGGCACACACGCGACAGCGGTTGCTGGACGCAAACGAGCCGTTGACGGCCTCCGATGATGTTGATCTGTCCGGCATCGAAAAAGTCCGGCGCTTTCCACGCGGCTTGAAATAGAGTGCGAGAATTCGAAGTCCTCATTGTCGGAGCCGGTCCCGCCGGCGCCACGGCTGCTCTGAACCTGGCGCCCACGCGGCGTGTCTGCCTTATTGACCTGCGGTCCGACGTCCCTCCGCGCATCGGGGAATCGCTGCCGCCGGCTGCCCGCCGGTTGCTTGCCGACATGGGACTGTTCGAGTCCTTCCTGGCGCAAGGCCACACGCCCTGTTTCGGCAATCGGGCCACTTGGGGCAGCCATGAGCCGGTCGAAACGGATTTTCTGCGCGATCCTGACGGTTATGGCTGGCATCTGGACCGCGCGCGCTTTGATGGCTGGCTTCGCGGGATCGCGGTCGAGCGCGGTGCGGTGCTCCTGGCCCCGGCCCGGATGCGATCCATCGCGCGCGATGGCGGGCGGTGGCAGGCCGCGCTGGAGACGGCCGGCCAGTCGCTGGATCTTGCCGCCGATTTCGTTATCGACGCCGGCGGCCGCACCGCTCCGGTCGCCACCATGCTCGGCGCTCGCCGACCGGCGCAGGATGGTCTGGTGTGCGGCTGGGTTCATGGTGCGGCACAAAACGTTGGCGCGGCTGCCGGACTGACCTACGTCGAAGCTTGCCCGGACGGCTGGTGGTACACCGCAGCCATCCCGGACGGCCGCCGCGTACTGGCCTTCCATACCGACGCCGATCTGCCGGCGGCGCGGCTCGCCGCGGATCCCCAAGCTTTGCTGGCCCGTGCGAACAAAGCCGGCGAACTGGCGCAGGTGCTTGCCGAATGCGAGTTCACTCCCCACCGGAGCGGCTTCACGGCTGCCCACACCATGGCCACGGATCCTTGCGCGGGCGACGCCTGGCTCGCTGCCGGCGATGCTGCGCTGAGTTTCGATCCCCTTTCCGCGCAGGGCTTGTTCAACGCACTGTTCACCGGCCTGGCGGCGGCGGAAGCGGCCGACCGGCATTTGTCCGGATGCCTTGACGCCGTGCCCGGCTATGTCGAGACCGTCGCGCGCATCCGCCTTGCCTATCTCCGTCACCTCTCTTTTTGGTACCGAGCCGAGACCCGCTGGCCGGCTGCGCCGTTCTGGCAACGACGCCATCAGGCCAATTTCCGCCGATGTGCTTAAATTGACTTGAGCTGGCGTGCAAACTAGTATCCGGCCAACTTATGGGAAAGAACGCTCTTTCGGGGCGACTGCTGGGCCATTTCCGGCTACTGGAAGAAATCGGCTCGGGCGGCATGGGTGTGGTGTACCGCGCCCACGACGAACGTCTGGACCGCGATGTCGCAGTAAAAGTCCTTCCCACGGGTGCTCTCACCGATGAAGCCTCGCGCCGGCAATTCCGGCAGGAAGCGCAAGCTCTCGCGCGGCTGAACCATCCCAACATCGCTACCATCTTCGACTTCGATTGCCAGGAGGACACCGATTTCCTGGCCATGGAGCTGCTCTCCGGCCAGACCTTGGCGGACAAGCTCCTGGCCGGGCCTCTGCCGCAATCCACGGTCATCCAGTTCGGCATGCAGATCGCCGGAGGGCTGGCGACGGCACACGATCAGGGCATTCTCCACCGCGATCTCAAGCCCGGAAACCTCGGGCTGACGGCAGACGGCAGGCTGAAGATCCTCGACTTCGGCCTGGCCAAGCTGCTCCAGCCTGGACCCGATGACGCCACGCAAACCGTGACCGGCGCCAGCTGGGTCAAGGGAACGATTCCCTACATGGCTCCGGAACAATTGCGCGGCCAAAAGACCGATGCCCGCGCGGATATCTACGCCGCGGGAGCGGTGCTCTATGAGATGGCCGCGGGGAAGCGGCCCCATCCCGAAGAAGGTGCGCTGCTCATCGACGCCGTCCTAAACCGCTCTCCCAAGCCGCCTTCCACCCACAACCGGCGCATCGCGCCGGGGCTGGAAGCGGTGATCATGAAGGCGATGGACCTCGATCCCCGGCTGCGTTACCAGTCCGCACGCGAGTTGCTGGTGGACCTGGAGCGGCTGCAGACGGCGGTCATTCCGGTGGCCGCCCAGCAGGCGTCCTGGCGGAAGGTGCGCAAGCGTGCGCTTTGGGTGGGCGCCGCCTTGGCCGGCCTGTTTCTGATCCTCGGCGCC
>DATNJE010000152.1:0-7156 GCA_035604095.1 Terriglobales bacterium | reverse complement strand
AACTTGAAGCTGGAAACTCGAAACTGCTCTACTGCGCCGCCGCTGCTCCGCTCACCACTTCGATGATCTCCTTGGTGATCCTCGCCTGGCGCACGCGGTTCATGGCCAGGGTCAGCGAGTCGATCATGTCGCTGGCATTGTTCGTCGCAGAATCCATGGCGGTCATGCGCGCGGCGTGCTCGGCCGCAATGGATTCCAAGAGAGCGCGAAAAATTTGTATGCCCACGTACTTCGGCAGCAGGCCATTGAACAACTCGATCGCCGGCTGCTCGTAGATGTAATCCACCTGCGCGGTGGCGAACTGCGCTGCTCGCTGGTCGATCTCGTGCGTCTCGGCTTCCGCGGTGCTCACGCCCGCGGTGCGCGCGGCTTCCCCGGCGCGCCTGCGCTGCTCTTCCGTCATCGCCTCGGCTTGCAGGATCTCCTCCCGCCCGATCTCCTTGATCGGCAGGATCTGCTCTACCACCAGTCGCTGCGCGATGACCGATTTGAACTCGTTGAACGCGACGTACACCGCGTCGATCTCGCCCTTGGTGTAGCGCTCGATCGCGCGCTCGGCGATCTCCTGCGCGTCCTCGTGGCTGAGCTTGCCGAAGATGCCGATCTTCTCGCCCACGATCTCCACCGGCCCCACGCGCTCGTCGCCGGTGGGCTTTTCCGTCAGGTAGGGGAACCGCCGCCGCAAAAAGTCGCGGCCTTTGCGCCCGATGGTCTCCAGGTCCACGTTCTTCCCTGACTTGCCCTCCAGGAAACTCATCGTGGTCTTGAGGATGTTGGTGTTGAAGGCGCCGGCCAAGCCGCGGTCGCCGGTGACCACCAGCATCAGGATGTTGTTCTCCTCGCGGCGCGCCAGCAGCGGATGCCGCGGCTCGCCGGTTTCCGGGTCGTAGATCTCGGCGCGCGTCACCAGCGATTGCAGCACGTTGGTGAGCATGCGCGCATAGGGACGCGCCGCCAGCGCCCGCTCCTGCGCCCGCCGCAGGCGCGCCGCCGAGACCATCTTCATGGCCTTGGTGATCTGCCGCGTGTTGCGCACGCTGCGAATCCTGCGCCGGATGTCGAGGATGTTAGACATCTTCTGAGTACTGAGTACCGAGTACTGGGTACTTCCTTACGCCTTCGCTGCCGCCGGCTGCTGCTTCTCCGCCGCGAACCGCTCTTTGAACTCCGCAATCAGCTTCTTCATGCCGGCCTTGAGCGAGTCATCCAGCACCTTCTTGTTCATGATCTCGTCCAGCAGGCCGGGATTCATGGTGTCGGCGTATTCGTACAGGCCCTTCTCGAAGCTGCGGATCTCCTCCACCGCCAGGTCATCGACGAACCCGTTGGTCCCGGCGAAGATCATCAGGATCTGCTTGGAGAATGACAGCGGCGAATACTGGTTTTGCTTGAGCAGTTCGGTCAGGCGCTGGCCGCGGGCGAGTTGCGCCTGCGTGGCCTTGTCGAGGTCGCTGCCGAACTGCGCGAAGGCCGCCAGCTCGCGGTACTGCGCCAGCTCCAGTTTGAGCGTGCCCGCCACCTGCCGCATGGCCTTGATCTGCGCGTTGCCGCCCACGCGGCTCACCGACAACCCAACGTTTACCGCCGGCCGGATGCCGCTGTTGAACAGGTCGGTCTCGAGGTAGATCTGGCCGTCGGTGATGGAGATAACGTTGGTCGGAATGTAAGCCGAAACGTCGCCCGCCTGGGTCTCGATGATGGGCAGCGCGGTCAGCGAGCCCCCGCCCTTGGGGTCGCTCATCTTGGAGGCGCGCTCCAGCAGGCGCGAATGCAGGTAGAACACGTCGCCTGGGTACGCCTCGCGTCCCGGAGGCCGCCGGAGCAGCAGCGAGATCTCGCGATAGGACGCCGCGTGCTTGGAGAGATCGTCATAGACGCACAGCGCGTGCCGGCCGGTGTCGCGGAAGAACTCGCCGATGGCGCACGCCGAGTAGGGAGCGATGTACTGCATGGGCGCGGGTTCCGAGGCCGACGCCGCCACCACGATGGTGTAGTCCATGGCGCCGTAGTCGGTGAGGATCTTCACCACCTGCGCGATCGACGACCGCTTCTGCCCGATGGCGTTGTAAATACAAATCAGGTTGTTGCCCTTGTTGTTGATGATGGCGTCGATGGCCACGGCGGTCTTGCCGGTCTGGCGGTCGCCGATGATCAGCTCGCGCTGCCCGCGGCCGATGGGGATCATGCTGTCGATGGCCTTCAGGCCCGTGGCCATGGGCTCGCGCACCGGCTGGCGGTCGATGACGCCCGGCGCGATGCGCTCGATGTGGTAGAACTTCTCGGTCGCGATCGGCCCCTTGTCGTCGATAGGCTGGCCCAGCGCGTTGACCACGCGCCCCACCATGGCCTCGCCCACGGGCACGCTCATGATGCGGCCGGTACGCCGCACCTCGTCGCCTTCCTTGATCTCGGTGTACTCGCCCAGCAGCACGGCGCCGACCTGGTCTTCTTCCAGGTTCATGGCGATCCCCGCCACGTCATGCGGGAATTCGATCAATTCGCCTGACATGACTTTATCCAGCCCATAGATGCGCGCGATGCCGTCGCCCAGGCTGATGACCGTTCCAACTTCGTCCACCGCGATCTTGGATTCGTAGTTCTCGATCTGCTCGCGGATGATTTTCGTGATTTCGTCTGCTTTGATTCCGGCCATAAATGCGCTTCCTATCCCGCGCTCAATTCCTGCTTCAGCTTCTCCAACTGCCCGCGGATCGACCCGTCGTAAATCGTGCTCCCGACCTTCACTACGGCTCCGCCCAGCACCTCGGCGTCAGTCTTGTACCGCGCACGGACCGTCTTCCCGGTAACCTGGCTCACGCGGGCTTCCAAGGCCCGCTTCTCCGCGTCGCTCAACTCGCGCGCGCTGGTGACCTCGGCGTCGGCCAGTCCCATGCGCTCGTTCAAATCGAGTTCGAACTGGCGCGCGATCTCCGGCAGCGCCGCCACCCGCCGGTGGTCGATCAGCACCGCTACGAAGTTCCGCAGCATGCGCGAGCCGCCTATGTGCGTGATGATGCGGTCCAGCACCGCCCGCTTCTGCTCCGCCTGGACCGAAGGGTTCTCCCACACGGTGCGCAGGTCGGGCACCGACTCCACGATCCTGACGAACGCCCACAGCTCGTCCTCCACCTTGCGCGGATCGAGCTTCTTCTCGATTACCACGTCGGCGAAGGCGCGCGCGTATCGGCTGAAGACGGACATGCTCTATTTGCCGTTCTTTCCCAGTTGATCGACAAAGGCCCGCACCAGTTCCTGGTCGGTGGAGGCGTTCACCTGGATGCGTTTCTCCGCCAGCGTCACCGCCAGTTCGCTGACGTAGGCGCGCAATTCGGTGCGCGCCAGGCGCGTGGCGGCGACGATCTCCTGCTCGGCTGCTGCCACGATCTTGCGCTTGTCTTCCTCGACGGCAGCCTGGATACGCGCCTCTTCTTTCTGCGCCTCGGTCTCCGCCGCCGCGGCCATGGCAGCGATTTCGCTGTCGAGCTTCGCCAGCCGGCCCTCGATGTCATTCAACCGGTGCTGGGCTTCTTCACTGGCTTTGCGGGCTTCCGCAATCCCTTGCTGGATACTCTCCGTGCGCGTGCGGAAGGCGGCCGGCACCTTCGACTTCATGATCAGCACCAGCAGCGCCGCGATGATGACGAAGTTGAGGACGACAAAAACCCAGTAGGCCGAGAATGGCGTCAGCCCTGTGATTCGGGCCAGCCAGCGCACCGTCGCCGAGTGCTTGAACTCCGCTGTCTCATCTTCACCGGCAGCTTCGCGCGATTCCTCGGCCAGTTCCGCCGCCGGCCCCTCCGAATGCCTGGCAGCGGCGCCTTCCCCAGAATGCGCCGGCTTCTTCGGTTCCGATTTCTGCTGCTGCTCCGCCTGAGCGGGAGGCGACGAGTGCTGCTGGCTCCACGCCGCTCCCGCAAGAAGAGTGACGAGGACCACTGCCAGAAACCATCGCGGGAAAGAACGCCGAGTCATGATTGCCGGCCTCCTGCCACGGGGCGCCCGGCCACGAGCGCCGGTTTGAGGACGGTACGGATGATCTGGCTGGCCAGCGTTTCGCCTTCGGCCTGGAGCGTCACCTTGGCCTGCTCTACGTCCTGCTCCAGGGAAGTCCGCGCCGCCTTGACGCGCGTTTCCGCCGCCGCCCGAGCTTCCGCCACCGCCGCCGTGCGAGCTTGCAACCACTGCTGCCGGCGCGCTTCCAGCTTCTTGAAGATGGAGAGCCTTGCGTCGCGCAGGCGCTGCTCGTATTCGGCAGTGCGCGCCTCCGCGGCTGCGATGTCCGCATTGGCCTTCTCCACCGCGCCTTGGGTGCGCGCCCGCCGCTCGTCCAGCACCGCCACCAGCGGCTTGTGCACGATCAGCTTGTAGGCGAAGAACAGGATAAGGAACACCACCACGGTGGGGATGGCCGCGAGCAGGAGTTCGCCTAGCTGCCGAAGAATCTCATCCATGGAATCGTTAGACCCAGCCTGGAAAACGGAAAATTTACGATGGCGTCAAACTGATCAAGCTATCATCCCATATCGGTTGTGTCAACGCGGGGAAGTGCAGGATTGACGCTAGTTTTCATGCAGTTAGCAGGTGCGGAGAGAGGTCATCGTACCGCTATGGCCGGTCAGGCGATGCACCCCCGGCCTGACTTGACTTTTCCGGCAACAGGATTAGCATATAAGTATCACCTCCGATCCGAGTCAGGATCGAATGGGCTGGAGGCCAAGGAAAAGTCACCGCTTCTTGGCAGCCGGCCCATTTACTTTGCCCCAGTACTCAGTACCCGGTACTCAGTACCCGGATTTTCCCCAATCACCGGCAGCTCGCTTCTTCACCGAATCCAGCAGAGCATTGAGGATGCGCCCGACTTCGGCGGTCGCTTGCAGAAGTGCCTTTGCCCGTTCTTCCTCGATGTACTTGAGATTGCAGGCAATCTGGATCTGCGTCTCTACCTCCGCCAGCGAGCCCTTTGCATTCCGTAAGAAATGGTGAAACTCGGCGTGAGAATACCTGGCCTGTCCTTCCGCGATGTTGCTCGGAATGGAAACCGCTGCACGACGCAACTGACTTGTCAGTCCGTACAGCTCCTCGCGCGGGAAGGTCCGCGTCACTTCATAGACTTCGCTGACCAAGTCCATCGCCTTTTGCCAAGCAATCAGATCTCGATATGTCTGGGCCATTTGATTCACCGCCGCTGCGGTTTTTCTGAGTACTGTGTACCGAGTACTGAGTACTCGCTAGTCGCGCACAAACGGCCTGACCTTCCGCAACACCGACTCCGGCACTTGCGCGTCCATATCCACGAACCCGTCGCGGTATTCGCGTGAGAACACGCGCGCGCTGCCTTCCAGCAGCGACAACGCCTTGCCTTCGCGCTGCGGAACGCGCAACTTCACACGGCTCAGCGGATCTTCCTGCAACACCTCGTCGATCCGATCGAGCAAGGTGGAGATTCCTGTCCCCTTGACGGCCGACACGTGCACCGTGCTGGCGTCGTCCTCCAGGGCATCCCGGCGCGCGGCCGGCAGCAGATCGATCTTGTTCAGCACCCGCAGCCGCGGTTTGTCCTGCACTTCCAGCTCGCGCAGCACCTTTTCCACCTGCGCATCCTGCTCGGCCACGACCGGGCTGGTCACGTCCGAAACCTCGATCAGCAGCGACGCACGCTGCACTTCCTCGAGCGTCGCCCGGAACGAGGTCACCAGCGTGTGCGGCAGGTTGCGGATGAATCCCACCGTGTCCGACAGCAGCGTCTTGCGTCGCGAGGGCAACTGCACAGCGCGGATGGTGGGATCGAGCGTAGCGAACAGGCGCGGCGATTCCAGCACGCTCGCCCGCGTCAGCGCGTTGAACAGCGTGGATTTCCCCGCATTGGTGTAGCCGACCAAGGCGACGGTCGCGACCGGGACCGACGCCCGCCGTTGTCGCTGCTGCGCGCGGGTGCGCCGCACATTTTCCACCTGCTGCTGGATACGGCGGATGCGCCGGGCGATCTTGCGGCGGTCGGTCTCGAGCTGGGTCTCACCGGGTCCGCGGGTGCCGATCGGTCCACGACCGCCGGCCGCGGTGCCGGCGATCTGTGACATCTCGATGCCGCGTCCGGTAAGCCGCGGCAACAGGTACTCAAGTTGTGCCAGCTCCACCTGCAACTGACCTTCGCGGGTGCGGGCGTGGCGCGCGAAGATATCGAGGATGAGCTGGGTGCGGTCGATCACCCGCACCCGGACCGCGTCTTCGACGTTGCGCTGCTGGGAAGGCGAGAGGTCGTGGTCGAAGATGACCAGGTCGGCGCCCGCCGAGGCCGCCGCCCCGGCGATCTCCTCCAGCTTGCCGCGCCCGATCAGCGTGGCCGGATCCGGCTTCTCCCGCGACTGGATGAATTCTCCCACCACGTCGGCGCCGGCGCTCGCGGCCAGCTCGCGCAGTTCGGCCATTGATTCCTGGGCGCTGAAGTCCGAAGGCGCATCGGCGCCTGCGCGGGCCACGCTGCTGTCGCGCGCCATGCGCGGGACACTCGCAGGTTTCACCTGTTTCCAAGGCTTGCGCCGCGGCCGATAGTCGAGGCCGACCAGGAAGACGCGCTCATTGCGGTCGCGCGAGGTGGGCATCTCCCTGCCGCCGGGAGCGGACCGGTTTGCGCGGGAACCCCGGATCGTTTATCCCTCCGTGCCGGAAGGAGTAGCCGTGGCTCCGGACACCACCTGCGGCGCGGAGGCGGCCGGTTTGGATTCGATATGCCCGGTACGCTCGATCGGGTGCGCCGGCCGGGGCGTGACCACGGTGGAGATGGCGTGCTTGAAGATCAGTTGCTCCTGGTTGTTGGTCTCCAGCACCACCGAATACTTGTCGAACGAGCGGATGCGCCCGGTCAGCTTCACTCCGCTCAGCAGATAGATGGTGATGGTCGCTTTTTCCTTGCGGGCGTTGTTGAGGAAGGAGTCTTGAATATTCTGTGCCGGCTTGTCCATCGCCGATCTCCCCGAACCACGAAGATATGGATGCCGCCCAAAAAATCGCAGACGATCGCCGGCGGCCCACTGGTACGATACGGCTGGGCCCCGGGTTTTGCAACCCGCATTGACAGCCGTCTGCCTGCGTGCAACCATGCCCTCCGTCCAAGGAGAGAAGATGCTTGCCACGCCAGCCTTGCTCAACATCCCCTTCC
>DATNJE010000151.1:0-2106 GCA_035604095.1 Terriglobales bacterium | reverse complement strand
AAAGGCGTGCCCGTTCACAAAAGCGGACACCAAATTATGGAAGTCCTCTACCGCACCAGCACCGGCGTGGCTGCCGGCGTCTTCGCCTTTTCCAGGTGCTCGTAGACCTCGGCGCTGGTGCATGCTTCGTAGTAGCGGAGGTCGGTCCAGCGTTTGAAAGCGAAGGTGCGCGGATCGACGTGGGCGACGCGGCCCTCGCGCACCACCAGTTTCTGGAAGCCGCCCGAGGGCAGCGGCACCACGCCGCTGTAGAGCCGCATCGGCTCGCGGCCCCAGAGCATCGGCAGTTGCAGATTGTCGGTGCGCAAAGAGATCTCCTGGCGCAGCTTCTGGAACGCGGCTTCATCCAGGTGGACGCCCCCAATGTTGTAACGCACCAGGGATTCCTCGGGATCAGCACCGTCACTCGCGCTCTCCGCGCTCTGGAATGCGAAAACGTTGAAGTGCGTGGGATTCTTGGCCAGACAGCGGCGCGCCACCCGGCTGCAGGAGGACAAGCGGTCGCTCTCGTTGAGCGCGGGCGAGATCATCACCCGGGTGGCGCCATCCATCAGGTAGAGTGGCGCCGAGTCCTGGTAGGCGATGCCGATGCCCAGTTCCAGCGTGGGCAGCCCGGCCTGGCGCGACTTCTCGTTGTAGGCGCGCACCACGCCGATGATCTCCCGGGCCAACACGCAGCAGCGCGCCACCGCGAATTGCGCTTCGCCCTGGCGCTCGAACAGAGCCATGATCACGGCGTCGCCTTCGATGAACACTTTTTCCGCGCCGAACAGCGGCAGCAGCCGGTTTACCGGCTCGTAGAAGTTCAGGCTGAAGTAGGAAGCCGGGTTGAGCCCGCGTTCATACAGGGTGCGGGTGACGTGGCTGGAGTCGCGCAGGTCGGCCTTGAGCACCACGTGGTCGAGCACCCGCTCTTCCGCCGGCTTCTGCTCGTCGGGCAGCATGAACTCATAGAGGGTGTTGTTGATGGCCGACAATTCCCGGACCTTGGGGTTGATGATCACGTTGACCCGGTCCATGGCCGCGGTGAGCGCCTCCAGCTTGCGCACGTCGCGGTGGTAGCGGATGAAATCCATCAAGAACCGACCGGCGACCTTCGCTCGTTCCTCGCCGCGGCAGCCCAGAACGCGCTTGACGGCGTCGTGCATGGCCTCCACCGACAGCTTCCCATGCCCTTCCAGCAACTCTTCCACCCGCAGGCGCTCCGCGCGCTGGATGAGCGCATTCTTCAACTGCTGCGCATTGATGGGAGGTGAGTACTCAGGAAGGATGGGCACCACTTCGTACGCGGCGATGACGTGCTGCACCATGCCGAACTGCTCGAGCATCTCCAGCCAGGCGGTCAGGATGGCTTTCTGCGCGCGGCTTTTGGGGTCGGCATCGCCGGGCGTGCCGCCGGCTACCAGTTCCTGCGCATTCTCCGGAACGCTGAGCACGGCCCGGATGTCCCGCTCCTCACGCACGTCGCCCAGTTCCAGCGATTTCAGGAACAAGCGGGCGATCTCCAGGATGGCGAAGAAGCGGTCGGGGTCGCGTTCGTAGTTGCCGAGCATCACGTAGTGCTCGGCGTTGAGGTAATCGTCACGGCCTTCCTCGGTGAACAGCAGCCGGTTCAGGAAGATCTCGTACACGCCCGCTTCCTCGTCGCCGAAGAGCGACCGTCGCATGCGCGCCAGGGTTTCCTTCTCGAGGTCACGCTGGGTGCGGAACAGCTCCTCGCCCACCTTGCGCAGCACCATCTTTTTGCCCACCTGGAAGCGGGCAAAGCGTTCCTGCAACACATGGGTGCGCGCCGGCAGGGAGTGCTTGGAGTCCTCGTTCACGCGGGCGCGCACGCGATCCAGCACTTGGTTGAACTGCCCCAGCAGCTCGGACTTGAGGAACTTCAGCACCGCCACGTGGGCCAGCAGGTCGAGGGTGAGGTTTCCTTCGCTTTTGGCGCAGCTCAGAGCGACGGTGTAGAGCTCGGCGAGCGTCCGCCGGAAGTCGCCCGGCTCCGCGCCGTTGGTGGGCTTGCGGACCACCGGCCTCACATCCCAGGGCGGACGGGATGATCCCGCCGCCTCTTCGGCGACAAGCTCCTGCACGTCTCCGTACTGCACGATC
>DATNJE010000150.1:0-4981 GCA_035604095.1 Terriglobales bacterium | reverse complement strand
TTGAGTTCTCGGAAACTGCCCACTACCGATGGCTAGCCGGCTGAAACGACGGACGTTATCCGGCGTAGCTTTTCTTAGCCCCCTGACATCCAAAGGGAGTGGAGCGCCGGATTCCTTGACTGTTATTGACTCCCGGCCACCCCCGGGTTACCCTAGCGGTAATGGTAGTCGCCTCCACGCTGTGGCGAGCGCCCAGCCCGTCCGTTTCCAACAAGACCCCATTCCAAGTGCGCGCAGGCGGTCCAGGAGGTTAGCTTTCACGCTTCAATGAAGAAGAACGTCGAGATCACTCCGCACATCGAGACTCTCTTCGGTCCCCGCGACGAGAACCTGCACCTCATCGAAAATGGCCTGAAAGTCACCATCGACCTGAAAGCTGATTCCGTGGTCATTGAAGGCGCGGCGGCGGATGTGGCGCGCGCCGAGCAGGTGTTCACCGATTACCACCACCTGCTGCGTACCGGCGTCACCTTTTCCAACGGCGACCTGGGCTCCATGCTGCGGATCGTGGCCACCGATCCGGCGGTATCGCTGCGCACCCTGGCGGAAGCCGGCCGCGCGCGCTCCTTCGGCAAGCGCCCCATCACTCCCAAGAGCATGAACCAGCGCCGCTACATGGAAGCCATGGAGCGCAACGACATGGTCTTCGGCATCGGGCCGGCGGGAACGGGAAAGACCTACCTGGCGGTGGCGATGGCGGTCTCGGCGCTGCTGGCCAAGAAGGTGAACCGTATCATCCTGGCGCGTCCCGCGGTTGAGGCCGGCGAGCGCCTGGGCTTCCTGCCAGGGACGCTGCAGGAGAAGATCGATCCTTACCTGCGGCCGCTCTACGACGCGCTCTACGACATGATGGACCCGGAGAAGGTGGACCGCTACCTGGAGAAGAACATCATCGAGATCGCGCCCATCGCCTTCATGCGCGGGCGCACGCTGAACGATTCCTTTATCATTCTCGATGAAGCGCAGAACACAACTTCGGAGCAGATGAAGATGTTCGTCACCCGCCTGGGGTTCAACTCCAAGGCGGTGATTACCGGCGACATCACCCAGATCGATTTGCCCGGCGGCGCGCGGCGCAGCGGCCTGCTCGAGGCCATCGACATCCTGAAGAACACCGAGGGCGTCGTCTTCACTTACTTCGATGAGACCGACGTGGTGCGGCACCTGCTGGTGCAGCGCATCATCCGCGCCTACGACGAGTTCAAGACGCGCGAGAACCAGACTCCGCTGGTCCTGCAGAATGGCTACGCGAGGATCAATGGCAAGAAAGATGTTCCCAAGACGGAAGCAAAGGGAGACGCGGCGGCCGGCGAGGACTAAGAACTTGCGAACCGGGCAGGGAGGGCTGCATCATTGGCCCTCCCGTTCATTTTGGGGTGGAGGTTGGTGATCGTTCACAGCAAGGTGCAAGGGGTGAGCGCGCGGGCGCTGGGGCAGTTTGCCGCCCGGGCACAGCGCGCGGCCGGCGTTCGCGGGGAGGTGGATGTGCTGGTCACATCCAGCGCCGAGCTGCGCCGGCTGAACCGCCGTTTTCGCGGGAAAAATGCTGCTACGGACGTGCTTTCGTTTCCATCGGCTGACGGAACCGCCGGCGACATCGCCATTGCGGCTGAGGTTGGCGTGCGCAACGCCCTCCGGCTGGGTCACAGCGCCGCCCACGAGCTGAAGATCCTGATCCTGCACGGGCTGCTGCACCTTGCTGGCTACGATCATGAAACCGATGGTGGAAAGATGGCGCGGAAAGAAGCGCGCCTGCGGCGAGCGCTCGGGCTTCCTGTGGCGCTGATCGAGCGCACCGGCAACAGGCGACGATCATGAGCATCGCTGCCATCATCGCCCTGGTCGTGCTGGTCTCCATTCTGACGCTGGTCTCTTACGTGGACAGCCTTTACGCGGAGATGGGCAAGTTCCTCTCCCGCGAGTTCGAGGAGAACATCGAAGTTTATGAGCAGGAGATCGAGCCGCGGCTGACGGTCAGCCGTGGACGGGCGTCGCTCTCCATGGCCGTGCTGGTGCCCATCACCATGGCGGGCATCGCGCTGGTGATCGGGGTGGTCACCTTCATGGACCGCGCCTGGACGGGGTCGGAGATCGCGCAGGCGGCGGTCTCGATCGTGCTCATCGTGATCGTCTTCAACCGCCTGTTGCCGTTCGTGTTTTTCACCCGAACCAAGGGCGAATGGTTGCGGCATTTCGTGTGGCCGCTGCGCATCTTAATTTACCTCACCTTGCCGGTCACGCTGGTGCTGGGATTCTGCCTCTCGGTCGCGGCCCTGGCCGAGGAGCGCCCGCCGGAACAGCCCGAGCATCCTTCCGAAGCCGTGGACGCGCTGATCGAGGCGGGAAGGGAAGAAGGCATTCTCGAAGAGAGCGACCGCGAGCTGATCCAGTCGGTGGTCGAGTTTGGCGACAAGACGGTGCGCGAGGTGATGACCCCGCGGCCGGAGATCGTGGCCGTGCCCATCGACACCAGCGTCGAGCAGTTCACCGAACTGCTGCGCACCAAGCCCTATTCGCGCGTGCCGGTGTACGAAGGCACGATTGACCACGTCAAAGGGATCGTCTTCGCGCACGACGTGCTCCAGGTGCGGGACTCCGAGGCGCGCCACCACACCGTCGGCGAGCTGATGAGGCCGGTGGTCTTCGTCCCGGAGAGCAAGCGGGTGAGCGCGCTGCTGCGTGAGATGCAGAAAGAAGGCCAGCACATGGCCATCGTCATCGACGAGTACGGCGGCACGGCGGGCGTGGTCACCATCGAAGACCTGGTGGAGGAGATTGTCGGCGAGATCCGCGACGAGCACGAGGCCGAGGCCGACATCATCCGCGAGAACGAGAATTCCTATGTCGTCCCCGGCAACATGGATGTGGACCGCCTGGACGAGCTGTTCCACATACGGCCGAACGGCCACGAAGCCGCTACCGTCGCCGGATTGGTGAGCGAGATCCTGGGGCGCATCCCCGAACAGGGCGAGGTGGTGGAGGAGAACGGCCTGCGCTTCGAAGTGCTGGAATCCACCGACCGGCGCGTCGAGCGGCTGCGGATCAGCGCCATGCCCAAGGCAGCGAGTAGGGAGTAGGGAGCAGGGAGCAGGAGGCAAGGAATGACAATCGATGAACGACTGCCCACTTGAAACTTGAAACTCGAAACTTGAAACTGGGGTTATGTCCTTTCGCTCCGGATTCGTCTCCATTATCGGGCGGCCCAACGCCGGCAAGTCCACGCTGCTGAACCAGCTGGTGGGCGAGAAGGTGGCCATCGTCACGCCCAAGCCGCAGACCACGCGCAATCGTATCCTCGGCATGGTAAATGTTCCGGCGCGCAAAGGCCGGCCCGGGGGGCAGATCGTGCTCATCGATACTCCCGGCGTGCACAAGCCCGCGAGCTCGCTGAACAAGAAGATGATGCGCGAAGTGCATGCGGCGCTGGAAAGCCGTGACGCCATCCTGCTCATCGTGGACGCCACCCAGAGGTTCGGTCCCGGCGACCGCTTCACGCTCGACCTAGTCAAGAAGGCGGGCGGGACGGTGTTCCTGCTGCTGAACAAGATCGACCGTCTGGAGAAAGCGCGCCTGCTGCCCATGATCGCCGAGTACAGCCAGCTCCACGACTTCCGCGAGATCATCCCCATCTCTGCCCTGAAGGGCGACGGGCTCGAACTGCTGCTGGACCGCGTCATGGCTGTGCTGCCCGAGGGGCCACGTTATTTCCCCAAGGACCAGATCACGGACCAGCCCGAGCGCTTCCTGGCGGCGGAGATCGTGCGCGAGAAGGTGCTGCTGGAGACCGCGCAGGAGGTGCCCTACGCCAGCACGGTGATGGTCGAGCGCTGGGACGAATCGCCGCATTTGACGTCGATCGCGGCCGTCATCTACTGCGAGCGCGACGGGCAGAAGAAGATCATCATCGGCCGCGGCGGCGAGATGCTGAAGAAGATCGGCACCGCCGCCCGGCATGAAATCGAGCGCATCCTGGGGACCAGGGTGTTCCTGGAGTTGTTCGTGAAGGTGCGGCCGGGGTGGCGCGAATCCAGGGAATTTGTCGAAGAACTGGACTGGCGCAAGCAGTTGGAGGATCTCACAGAGAACTAGGGTGAGTGACGGCGGTCACAGTCGGGCGAGGGCTCCATTTCCTAGAATGCCAATGCTGAGGTCCATTCGTTTCGAGTGGCCCCGGCAGATGTGTTAGCTGGCTCTAGTAATCTACGGAGGTCGAGTGAAGAACGTCCATCGATTGATTATCGCCCTCGTGGTCATGGCATTTCTGCTGGCTGGCGTCAGCGCGATGTTCGCCGCCGACAAGGCGGCGCCGGATTCCGTCGTGCTGACAGGCTCGCCCATGGGGGGAGTCAAGTTCCCCCACAAGGCGCACGCCGTCGACCAGAAGCTCAAGTGCGACACCTGCCACCACGCGTCGAAGCCGGAAAAACCGCTGACTTCGCCGCAGCAGGCCTGCACCGATTGCCATACCAAGACCGCAACCGCACCCATGAAGACCAAACTGCAGGCGGCCTTCCATAACCCGACCGCACAAGCCGGGCTGTGCATTGATTGCCACAAGGCGGAAGCCGCCAAAGGCAAGAAAGCACCGGTGAAGTGCATGGATTGCCACAAGAAAGAGAACGTTTAGGCCAACCCTGGAATGCGCCGCGCTCGCTTGGGCGTCGGCGCATTTCGTTTCCTCCCAGCCCACACCCTTCATTCTTCTGACGGCCCGGCCGCGAGCCGGGCCTTTTCCTACTTGGCGTTGGTGGCCGAGCAGGACTTCGCCGGGGGACCCACGCTGAAGGAGTTCTTCGTCTTTTCCCAATTGGCGGTCAGCCCTGCCAGATAACCGGAATCGTCCGTCCCCGCCGGCAGCATGGTTTCTACCTTCGAGGCACGAAACGGAAGCCGGTGGGAGTTCATCGGACCCTCCGAGACTAGCGTCCGGTAAGGTGTATTGGTGCCGTCAATGCTGTTTTCCCAGCGTGTCTTCCAGCTT
>DATNJE010000149.1:0-5086 GCA_035604095.1 Terriglobales bacterium | reverse complement strand
GCCGCCAACCAGCTCGTCCGTCCCGCCCTGGAAGCAACGCGGCCCGGCGGCAGAACGATGTTGTTCGCGCAGACGGTGCGCAGCGAGGTGGAGATCGACCCGGCTGCCATCTGCGTGGACGAGAAGTCGTTAGTGGGCTCCTATAGCGCATCGGTCGATCTGCAGGAAGAGTCGGTGCGGTTCGTGCTCGGCCGCGAGCTCGACCTGACGCGGATCATCACGCACCGTTTTCCGCTGGCGCAGGCGGTGGAGGCTTTGCAACTGGCCGCCCACCCGCGCCCGGATTCGTTGAAGGTGGTGGTGCAACCCGCTACGGCGGGTTGGGAAGGAACTAAGTGAACGGAGACATGACGGCCGCAGTCCTCTATGGCAAGGAGGACGTGAAGATCGAGAAGGTGCCGATCCCGCGCCTGGGCGAGGGAGAGGTGCTGATCAAAGTGCAGGTGGCGCTTACGTGCGGCACCGACCTGAAGGTGTACCAGCGCGGCTATCACGCGCGCATGATCGTGCCTCCGGCCCTCTTCGGCCACGAACTGGCGGGAGTGGTCGAAGAAGTGGGGCCTAACGTGCGCTGGTTCCGCAAGGGCATGCGGGTGGTGGCGCTGAACTCCGCGCCTTGCCAGATGTGCTTCTACTGCTCCAAGCACCAGGAGAACCTCTGCGAGGACCTGCTGTTCAACAACGGCGCCTACGCCGAGTACATACGCATTCCGCGGCGGATCGTCGAGACCAACATGCTCGCCATCCCCGGCAACGTGAGCTTTGAAGAGGCCGCGATGGTCGAGCCGCTGGCCTGCGTGCTGCGCGGTCTGCACGAGACCGGGGTGGAAATCGGCGACACCGTCACCGTGATCGGCGGCGGGCCCATCGGGCTGATGTTCGTGCAGGTGGCCAAGCTGGCGGGCTGCAACGTGATCGCGGTGGTCAAACGCGACTCGCAGGGCTCAGCCGCCAAGCGCTTCGGCGCCGACGACATTGTGCTGACCACCGGAGCCACGGACGTGTTGGAAGCCGTCCGCGCGCTCACCCCCGACCGCCGCGGCCCTGACGTGGTGATCGAGGCGGTGGGGCGTCCCCAGGCCTGGGAGTGGGCGGTGGACATGGTGCGCAAAGGCGGCACCGTGAACTTCTTCGGCGGATGCGCCAGTGGAACCAAAGTTCCGCTCGATACCAGCCGCCTGCATTATTCCGAGATCACGCTGAAGGCGACGTTCCATCACACGCCGGAGTCGGTGCGCAAAGCCTTCGCGCTGATCGCGGAGCGCAAGATCCGCGGCACCGACTACATCACCGGCGAAGCGCCGCTGTCGCGGTTGCAACAGGTGCTGCGCCACATGCTCAACCGCAACGGGGACATCAAGACGGCCATCATCCCCGGACACTAGGCGGCGCGGGAATCGAGCCGAGTCTTATGTCGACCCTCGCGAGCCACGGTTCCCACAGCTTGAACAGCACGACGACTACCCGCGCGGACGGCTGGGCCAAACTGCCGGTCGAATACGCGATCCCCGATAAAGCTCCGTCGCTTGAAGAAGCGCAGGCATACTGCGAGCGCCTGGCGCGCCGCCACTACGAGAATTTTTCCGTTGCCACCTGGTTCCTGCCCAAGCGTCTGCGCCCCCACTTCTACTCGGTTTATGCCTACTGCCGCATCTCGGACGATCTTGGAGACGAGGTCGGCGACCCACAGCAGGCGCTGGCGCTTTTGGACGATTGGGAGCGGGAACTGGATGCGACGTATCTCAGCCTGGGCGGGGTGGAGCAGGGCTTCAGCCCTGCAGTTGCGGCGGACAAAAAGGCCAGGGCTTTAGCCCCTGAGGTAAGGGGCCCGCGCCATCCCGTCTTCATTGCGCTGCGTGAGACCATCCGCGCATGCGACATCCCACAGCATGAGTTCTCTGATCTGCTGAAGGCCTTCCGGCAGGATCAGACTGTCCACCGCTACGAGACCTTTGACGATGTGCTCGGCTACTGCCGTTATTCCGCGAATCCGGTCGGCCACCTGGTGCTCTACGTCTGCGGATATCGCGACGCCGAGCGGCAACAGCTCTCGGATTACACCTGCACCGCGCTGCAACTGGCGAACTTCTGGCAGGACGTGAGCGTCGATTGGCAGAAGGGACGCATTTATCTGCCGCTCGAAGACATGCGGCGCTTTGGGGTGGGCGAGCGCGAGATCGCCGAGCGCCGCCCGACCCCGGAGTTTCTCAGGCTGATGAAATTTGAAGTGGAGCGGGCGCGGGAGTGGTTCGAGCGCGGGCTGCCGCTGGCCGGGCGCGTGGACCGCGAACTGGCGACTGACATCGAACTGTTCAGCCGTGGCGGGCAGGAGATCCTGAGCGCCATCGAGCGGCTGGGATTCGACGTCTTGCGCCAGCGGCCGGCGATCTCCACGCCGCGGAAACTATTATTGGTGGTGAGGGCGGGAATGAATCGAATGATCGGGTGATTTTTTCGTTGACCCGATGACCCGATCTCCCGATGACCCGATTGCAAATGAACTCGCAGCTTGCAGCCGCGTACGGAGTGTGCCGCCAGATCACGCGCTCGGCGGCGCGGAATTTTTACTACGGATTCCTGGTCCTGCCGCGGGAGCGTCGCGACGCCCTGAGCGCAGTATACGCTTTCATGCGCCACTCCGACGATCTCTCCGACGATCCCGGCCTTGCCCGCCGCGAGCGCGAGGACAAGCTCACCGAGTGGCGCGACGCGCTGCATCGCGTAGCCGAGGGCGAGCACACCGACGATCCCGTGCTGCTGGCGGTGGCCGATGCGCAGCGCCGCTTCAAGATTCCGCTGGAGCTCTTTGACCGCCTGGTCGAGGGCACGGCGATGGACGTTACTCCGCAGCCCGGCGAGATCATCCGTTACCAGACCTTCGACGACCTGCGCCGCTATTGCTACCACGTGGCCTCGGTGGTGGGACTGATCTGCATCAAGATCTTCGGCTATCGTGACCCTGCGGCGGAGGCGCTGGCCGAGCAGTGCGGGCTGGCCTTCCAGTTGACCAACATCATCCGCGACGTGAAGGAAGACGCAGCCATGGGGCGCGTCTATCTGCCCGAGGAAGATCTGCAGCGCTTCGGGCGATCGGCGGCGGAACTCGACCCGGCGTGCCTGAAGAACGGCTTCGACGCCGCCGGCTTCCGCCCGGTGCTCGAGTTCGAGGCCGAGCGGGCGCGCGAACTCTACCGCGCCGCCGAGCAACTGCTGCCGCTGATCGACGAGGACAGCCGTCCCGCGCTGTGGGTTCTGGTGGAGATCTACCGGCGCCTGTTGGAAGAGATCGCGGCGCGCGGCTACAACGTCTTCGGAAAGAAGATTCGGCTGAGCCGGCGGGAGAAGCTCAGCGTGCTCGCCCGCGGATTCTGGCGGCGGCTGGCGTGAGCGCGCTCCAGGTCGCGATTGCGGGCGGAGGACTGGCGGGGCTGGCCGCGGGATGCGCCCTCGCCGACGCCGGCTTCCGCGTGACGCTCATCGAGAAGCGGCCGTTCGTGGGCGGGCGCGCGTCCTCCTATGAGCATCCCGGCACCGGCGAGGTGGTGGACAACTGCCAGCACGTGCTGCTCGGCTGCTGCACCAACCTCATTGGTTTTTACCGGCGGATCGGCGTCGCAGACAAGATCGGCTGGTACGACCGTCTCAATTTCATCGAGCCCGGCGGGAGAAAATCGGAGATCTCGCCATCGTGGCTGCCGCCGCCGTTCCACACCGCGCCGTCGTTCCTGAAAGCCAGCTCGCTCGGGCTCGGCGACAAGCTAGCCATCGCGCGTGCCATGATGTCGATCGCCAAGCAATTGCCGCGTGATACCGACGAAACCTTCATGCAGTGGTTGAAGCGGCACGGGCAGACCGAGCGCGCCATCGAGCGCTTCTGGAAAGTGGTGCTGGTGAGCGCGCTCAACGAAGACCTGGAGCGCATGTCGGTGTACTACGCGGCACAAGTGTTCCGCGAGGCGTTCTTGAAGTCACGCGAGGGCGGACGCATGGGCGTGCCGCGCGTTCCGCTGACGGAATTGTACGGCGCGGCGGCGGAGTACATCCGCGGGCGCGGCGGCGAGGTGCGGCTCAGGGCTCAGGTGGAATCGTTCCACGCCGAGCCAGCGGGAGTGCGGCTGTGCGTGAACGGCGCGGAGATGGCGTGCGATTTCGCGGTGCTGGCCGTGCCCTTCGACGCGCTGGGGCGCATGCTGCCCCAGAGCGCGGCCGCTGCGCCGCTCGGCGAGATGATCGCGCGCCTCGAGACTTCGCCCATCACCGGCATTCATCTGTGGTTCGACCGCGAGATTACCGACCTCGACCACGCCGTGCTGCTCGACCGCACCATCCAGTGGATGTTCCACAAGTCGCGATTGCTCGGGCGCGAGGGACCGAGCTACGTCGAACTGGTGGTGAGCTCGTCGAAGGCGCTGGTGGAGAAGCCGCGCGGGGAGATCATCGAGATGGCAGTGCGCGAGCTGGGCGAATTCTTTCCCACGGCGCGCGAGGCCAAGCTGGTGAAGGCGACCGTCATCAAGGAAGTGCATGCGACGTATTCAGCGCTGCCGGGCGCGGACGCTTACCGTCCGCCGGCAACGACGGGCTGGCCGCGCATCTTCCTGGCCGGCGATTGGACGCTCACCGGATGGCCCGCCACCATGGAAGGCGCGGTGCGCAGCGGATATCTGGCGGCGGAAGCGGTTGCGCAGTCGGCAGGGAAGAGCGCGAAGTTTGTGGTAGGGGATTTGGGGGCGAAGGGGCTGATGAGGATTGGGGCTTGGTGATGAGCCTGGCAACCTTAGGAAGTGCGACGTCGGTGTTAACATGAGGCGCAGCAAACGGGGGGAAGATGGCGAAGGTCGTCCTGATTAATCCATCCATGTCTACCGCCGGGTACAGTTTCATTACCCCACGGTGGCTTTTTGTGCTTGCGCAGTCAACTCCGGCTGATCTCGTCGGGGACCCTGTCCTCGTCGATGAGTCCATAAACAAGTTCAACCCCGATACCGTTGGTCCCGGAGACATCGTCGGCATCGGCATCAGCAGCGGCAATTGCATTCCCGGATACCGAGCGTTGCGAGAGGCGAAGGCGAAGGGCGCCACTGTG
>DATNJE010000148.1:0-8041 GCA_035604095.1 Terriglobales bacterium | reverse complement strand
CGGGATGATGCGCGATTCCAGGTTCCGCTCCCAGAGCGAGTACTCGCTCTGCAGCGCCGAAATCGGATGAACGCGATGGGCGCGGCGGATGGTGTCCTCGCCC
The DNA here is from genome assembly GCA_035604095.1 of Terriglobales bacterium. Taxonomy (GTDB): domain Bacteria; phylum Acidobacteriota; class Terriglobia; order Terriglobales; family Acidobacteriaceae; genus JAHFUA01. Next base: position 7,938 of record DATNJE010000148.1, on the reverse strand, counting down.
ACTTCCGAAAGCCCGAGGAAGCGCACTTTGCCGGCACGCACCAGGTCGGCCATCGCGCCGACCGTCTCTTCGATGGGGACGGTGCGATCGAGGCGGTGCTGGTAGTAGAGGTCGATGTGATCGGTATCGAGCCGGCGCAGCGAGCCTTCCGCCACTTCCTTCACGTGCTCGGGCCGGCTATCGGTGCCCACCAGTTTGCCACTCTCGAAACGAAAGCCGAATTTTGTGGCGATGATCGCCCGCTCGCGGCGTCCCTTCAGGGCTCGTCCCAGCAGTTCCTCGTTCTTGTAGGGGCCGTAGGCCTCGGCGGTATCGAAAAAGGTGATGCCGAGTTCGAGGGCGCGGTCGAGCGTGGCCAGCGACTCCTGATCGTCCGCCGAGCCATACGCCCAGGTCATCCCCATACAGCCCAGTCCGAGTTCGGAAACTTCCAATCCCTGACTGCCCAGCTTTCTCTTGTTCAGCATCGTGTGCTCCGTTCAAAGACTCGGTGATTGCATTGGATGATTCACTGCTGGCGCCGGATTACGCTTCCGGAGAAGCGGACTTACATACTAGCGGCCCCGGCGCAAGCGTGCTAGCGTACCAGTAAAGACCACCCGCACGGTGGAGAAGTGGATTTTCGGGGAAATGTCCCTGCTATTCCAGGAAGCGGCCAGATTTCCGCCGGAAACGGTCGCTGTGAAGATCGCGATCTCGCTGGCCGTCGGCATGCTGGTCGGCTTCGAACGCGAATCGGCCAACAAGGACGTTGGCATCCGCACTTTCGGGTTGACGGCGTTGCTCGGCGCCCTGAGCGTGCTGATCTCGCCGGCGTATGGACTGGCGGCCATGCTCGGCGTGATCGTGCTGGTCGCATTCCTCAATGCGCGCAGCATGATCGGCAGTCGCACTCTGGAAATCACCACTTCGGCGGCGCTCCTGGTGACCTATGCCCTGGGCGCGCTGGTCGGCCTCGGCCACACCTTCACGCCGGTCGCTTCCGCCATCCTGATGACGCTCTTGCTGGCCTGGAAAGTGGAATTGCGCAAGTTCGCCGGTGGCGTGAGCATGGACGAGTTGCGCGGCGCCGTACTCCTTGGTTTGATTGGGCTGGTCATCTACCCGGTCCTGCCCGACCGCTTCATCGATCGCTGGGAACTGGTGAACTTGCGGCAGGCGTGGGTCACGGTGGTCGTGATCGCCAGCATCGCCTTCGTCAACTACGTGCTGCTGCGGCTGTATAGTACCCGGGGATTGTACTGGACCGCCATACTCGGCGGCCTGGTGAACAGCCGCGCCGCGGTCGCGGAACTTATGACCGTCGGCACCGGCTCCCGGACCACGACGGTGGTTCTGCTGGCGACCATCGCCATGTTCATCCGCAACATCGTATTGCTGGCGCTGTTCGCGCCGCGAGCCCTGCTCACAGCGGTCGGCCCGCTCTTCGCCATGGCCTGCGTTGCCTTGTTGTTGCGCACCGGCAAATCGGACGATGAGCCGGGCAGAGAGCTGACCCTGGGATCGCCCATCTCGCTGCGCCGAGTCCTCTCCTACGGTCTGTTGTTCATCGCCATCGAAGTGGTTGGCACACTGGCGCAGCGGGCGTTCGGCGCTGTCGGCTTTCTGGCGGCCAGCGGGATCAGCGGGATCGCCAGCAGCGCCAGCGCCGCCGCCGCCGCCGCCAACCTCAGTGCCAGCGCCAAGATCACGCCCGAACTTGCGGGGACCGCGGCGGTCCTCGCCTCCATGGCCAGTGCCTTGACCAACGTGCCCTTGGTGTTCAAGCGCCTATCGCGGACGCTTCTGCTCCGCGTCGCCAGCTCGACGGCGTTGCAGATCATCGTCGGCATCGCCGTCCTAGCTGCGCAGCACTACATATTGTTCCGCTAGCCGACCGGGGCCGCACGCCGGCTTCCAGGCTTGGGCTGTTTGCGCCGGCCGTCCGATGCTGTCCCGGTGGCCTCACCGTTCCCGAATCCACACCCCTTTCCCAGGCATCCATTATCCGCGCGCATGAATACCGCACCGAATCCGTTGACCGTGGCCGTCCTGCTACCGGAGCACGTGATCGCGGCCCAATTTGCCGAGGCTCTTGCCCGCGGCTATGTGGGCGAGCAGTTCTTCTATTGGCTACCGCTCTCGGTGGAGGCCTGGGTGGCGCTCTGCCGCTCGCCCGAGTACCGCAACGCCGATCGTGCACTTACGCTGCTCTCCAGGATTGCTCCCCTCTTGGCGAAACTCTGGCCTGCCGCCGACATCCTCTGTGGCCTCGGCTGCGGAGAGGGCTCCAAGGACCGCATCCTGCTCGACGCCTTCCCGCATCCTTTATATATAGGAGCCGATTTCAGCCAGGGCCTGCTGGAACTGGCGCTGGCTTGCGCTGCGCCGGTCGCCCGTGCCGTCCACGGCTTCAAGCTCGACGTCGGTTCGGACCAGCACCTCGCTGTCGTTGCGGCGGCCGTCCACGATTCCGGGCGTTCCGCTGTCTACACCGTTCTGGGGAACACCCTGGGCGCCTTCGATCCCGATCGTTTCCCCGCGCGCCTGCGCCGCGTCATGCGGTCTACGGACCGCGCATTGTTTGACGGCGAAATCTTCGCTGGAGACGAAACCCTCCGCGGCTACGACCATCCCACCAACCGCCGTTTCGCCTTCGCACCACTGGCCTCCCTCGGCCTCGCGGAATCCGATGGCGAGCTGCGCTTCGAGCTGCGTCCCGGATCGGCCGGGCTGCACGAGGTGGTGAAGTACTTCGTCCCGGCGCGTGATCTGGACTTGAACGTGGCGGGCCGCACATTGCGCCTCCGCAAAGACGACCCTCTGCGCATGAGCAGCTCGCTCAAGTACGACGAGCGTGCTTTCTTCGAGCGCATCGAGCGCGGCGGCTTCCGGGTTGAGCTCTCCGACAAGGGCGACGACGGCCGCTTCCTGCTGGCCGCCGCCGCACCAAAGTAGCGCCGGCATCTTGCCGGCTGTCGCGGCGGCGTTCCGCCGCCGCTCGCGACTCACGGCCAACGACTAACGACTGCTCTTGAAGACCACGCCACCCTTCATCACGAAATCCACGTGCTCGAGCACCGTGATATCCGCCAGCGGATCGCCCTTGACCGCCACGATGTCCGCCAGTTTGCCCGGCTCGATGGTGCCGATCTCCTTCTGCATCCCCAGCAGTTCCGACGCGGTCACCGTGGCCGAGCGCAACGCCTCCGCCGGCGTCTGGCCGTACTTCACGCGCAACGAGAACTCCACCGCCGGATTGATGTTCCAGTCGAACCCGCCGGCGTCGGTGCCGAAGGCGATCTTTACCCCGGCCTTCAAGGCGCGGCGGAAGGTGTCGGCGCTGATCTTGACCATATCCAGCCACACCGGCGCTCCCGCCTTGGCGCGTCCTTCGGCCACGTACTCCCCGACGTAGAGTGTGGGCACGAAATACGTCCCCTTCTGGATCATCAGCTTGATGTCGGCGTCGGAGATGTAGTCGCCGTGCTCAATAGTGTCCACGCCCGCCTCGACCGAATTGTGCACGCCGTTGTACGCCGTGGCGTGCGACGCCACCTTGTGCCGCTGGCGGTGCGCCTCGTCCACCATCGCCCGCAGCTCGTCGATGGTAAAAGTCGGAATGTCGTTGAGCACCGGCGGCGGCCCAACGCCGGGCGGCGGGTTGGCATCGATGTAGTAGCTGCGGTCCGAGTACACCTTGATCCAGTCGGCGCCATACATGATCTGCTCGCGCACCGCCTTGCGGCACGCGTCCGCGCCATCGCACACCTGCACCCCGTGCGGCACCTGGACGTTGGGCGCATAACCCAGCAGCGGATACGCTCCGGTCACGTCCAGCGAACGCGTCGCCACCTGCATCCGCGGGCCGGGGATCACGCCCGCGTTGATGGCTTTCTTGATGTCCACATCGGCGTAGCCCGCTCCCTCGGTCTCCAGGTCGCGGATGGTCGTGAACCCGTACTCCAGCGCCTTGCGCGCCGATTGCGTGCCCAGGATGGTGCGGTACTCCGGCGACCACTTCAGCAGTTGTTTGTCATAATCCTCGGCCGTGATGTCGCCCTGGAGCAGGACGTGCGTGTGGACGTCGATTAGCCCGGGCAGGCAGGTGTGATCGCTGAGGTCGATAGGCCCGTCACCTGTACCTGTGACCCACACTTTATTGTCGCGTATCTCCTTCACGCGATCACGAAAGAGGATGATCGTTACGTTTTTGCGCAGTCCCCCGGCGCCGTCGATTAGGCTGCCGCAATAGATAAAAGTGGCGGCCAGCGGTTCGGGCATATTCGCGAAATCGCCAATCTTCCGCCCCTGCGCCCCCAGTGGCGCCGGCCCTAACGCGGCCACCGATATTGCAAGCAACATCAAAGCGCCAGCTCTCGTCATGACTGCCTCGCAACTTGAAACTTGAAACTGTTCTTTTCCGGCCCGCGAGTCTACCACGCGCAGTAAAGCCTCAGTCCGCGCCCTCTTTTTCCACACTTCGCAAGATTTACACAAGTGGACACCCTCTTTCCGCGTGCTACATTTCGCCTACCGCGCGACTTCATCCAGCCGAGATTCTCGGATTAACCGTCGTCCCGCCAGCGCCGCGGCCCAGGCGACAGACCCAGGGTGTAAAATAACCATATGTACAATATGTTGTGGGTCACCCTTGACAAGCACCATTAGCAGGTATATTGTGCGGGTCTATTCCGGTTCAGAGGTGATGCCGGAAGCTGTTATGCGGTGACGCCGCCTGCCGCTTTCCTGCTTGGGTCGCGCAGGCGCCGGCTTCATATGAATAAGGTCTGGGCCCTCCCCCCACCGACGGATTGGCAACAGACACCAGGAGACTGAACATGGCTGACGTTACCGACAAGATTGCTGGCTTGACCACCGGCTCCGCTTCCAACACCCGCCCGGCCCGCAAGGCTCCCGGCCTCGCCTTCCGCCGATTTTTCACCAAGCCCGGCGTCTCGCCCTATGACGAGGTGGAGTGGGAAAAGCGCGCGGCTCTGATCACGGACGCCGCCGGCAACGTCATCTTCGAGCAGAAAGATGTGGAGATCCCCAAGGACTGGTCCATGACCGCCACCAACATCGTGGCCAGCAAGTATCTCCACGGCAAGATGGACACGCCCGAGCGCGAGACCGGAGTGCGTCAGCTCGTCATCCGCGTCGCCGAGACCATCCAGGACTGGGGCCTTGCGGGCGGATACTTCCGCTCCGCCGAAGACGCCGCCATCTTCCACGATGAACTCGTCCACATCCTGCTGCACCAGATGGCCGCATTCAATTCGCCGGTATGGTTCAACGTCGGCTGCGACCGCATCGAGCCCAACGCCGACGCCCAGAATTGGCACTGGAATCCGGAAGTCGGCCGCGTCGAGTTCTCCACCTCGGGCTACCGCAACCCGCAGTGCTCGGCCTGCTTCATCAATTCGGTGAAGGACTCGCTGGATTCCATCCTCACCCTAGCCAAAACCGAGGGCATGCTGTTCAAGTGGGGATCGGGCACGGGCACGAATCTTTCGCCGCTGCGCAGCTCGACCGAAGGCCTCTCCGGCGGCGGCATCGCCTCCGGCCCGCTCAGTTTCATGAAAGGCTTCGACGCCTTCGCCGGCGTCATCAAGTCGGGCGGCAAGACCCGCCGCGCCGCCAAGATGGTGATCCTCAACATCGACCATCCCGATATCGTCGACTTCATCGACTGCAAGGCCAAAGAAGAAGCCAAGGCCTGGACCCTGGTGCAGTCCGGCTACGACGGCTCCTCGCCCGACTCCGAAGCGTATTCGTCCATCTTCTTCCAGAACGCCAACAACTCCGTGCGCGTTACGGATGAATTCATGCTCGCGGTCGAGCGCGATGCCGATTTCTCGACTCGCGCCATCCTCGGCGGCCGCGTGGTCAACACGTACAAGGCGCATGACCTGCTGGAGAAGATCGCCAAGGCCACCTGGCAGTGCGGCGATCCCGGCATGCAGTTCGACACCACTGTCAACCGCTGGCACACGTCGAAGAACACGGCGCGCATCAACGCCTCCAATCCCTGCTCGGAGTACATGTTCCTCGACGACTCGGCCTGCAACCTGGCCTCGCTCAACCTGCTGAAGTTCGCTCCCAACGGGGCGTTTGATATCGACGCCTACCGCCATGCCGTGGACATCGTGATCACCGCGCAGGAGATCCTAGTCGATAACTCCGGCTACCCGACCGAAGCGATCGGCAAGAACTCGCACGACTATCGCCCGCTCGGCTTGGGCTACGCGAATCTCGGTGCGCTGCTCATGGCCGCCGGCCTGCCCTACGACTCCGAAGCCGGACGCGACTATGCCGCCTGCGTCACCGCCATCATGTGCGGCGAGGCGTATCTGCAATCGTCGCGCGTGGCCGAATCCTGTCCGCCGCTTCAGCCCGCGAGTGACTTAGTGAAGCAGGCCACCGACCAACGACTAACGACCAACGACGGAGGTGCCTGCCCCGGCTTCTACGTCAACCGCGAGCCTTTCCTCGACGTCATCCGCATGCACCGCGCCTCGGTGAACAGCATTGGCAGCTCGTTCGGCGCGACCGGAGCCGCTCCTGCCGGCTTCACTTCCATGCTGAGGTCCCTGATCGACGCCTCCAAAGAATGCTGGGACGAAGCCCTCAGCCACGGCGAGAAGTTCGGCTATCGCAACTCGCAGGTCACAGTACTGGCGCCCACCGGCACCATCGGATTCATGATGGACTGCGACACCACCGGGGTCGAGCCCGACCTGGCGCTCGTCAAGTACAAGAAGCTGGTGGGCGGCGGCATGATCAAGATCGTCAACCAGACCGTGCCCACCGCGCTGTTCAAGCTCGGCTACACCAGCGACCAGGCCAGCGCCATCGTCAGCTACATCGACGCCACCGGCACTATCGAAGGCGCCCCGCACGTCAAGGACGAGCACCTGCCCGTTTTCGATTGCTCCTTCAAGCCGGCCAAGGGCAACCGCTCCATCCACTACATGGGACACCTGCGCATGATGGCCGCCGCCCAGCCGTTCATTTCGGGCGCCATCTCGAAGACCATCAACATGCCCGAGAATGCCAGCGTCGAAGAGATCTCCGACGCCTACATCCAGGCCTGGAAGCTCGGCCTCAAGGCGGTGGCCATCTACCGCGACGGCTGCAAGAAGGCGCAGCCGCTCAGCGCCGCCGGGACGGCGACGGCGTCTTCTGGTAACGCCGGCGTCTCGCCGGCACCTGCAGCCAAAGAAGCGGAAGACCTCGAAGCTCCACCCCGGGCCACACGCCACAAGCTGCCCGACGAACGCTTCTCCGTCACCCACAAGTTCAACATCGCCGGACACGAGGGCTACATCACCGTGGGCGTCTATCCCAACGGACAGCCGGGCGAGATCTTCATCACCATAGCCAAGGAAGGCTCCGCCGTCGGTGGGTTGATGGATAGCTTTGCCTTGGCGATCTCCATGGCGCTGCAGCATGGAGTGCCGCTGAAGCTGCTGTGCGACAAGCTCAAGCACACCCGCTTCGAGCCCAGTGGCTGGTCGACCCATCCCGACATCGGCTACGCCACGTCGATCATGGACTACATCTTTCGCTGGCTGGAGATGCGGTTCCTGACCGGACAGCAGCAGTTGTTGTTCGAGAGCCTGCGCCCGAAGCCCCCGGTGCTGCCGGAGGGGATGCCTTTGCCGACGACCCCGCCAATGGCCAAGAGCCAAGAGCCAAGAGCTGGGTCCGCGCACGCTGCTGATCGCCTGAAGGAGATTGTCGACTTGGGCGACGCCCCGTCCTGCTCGACCTGCGGCTCGATCATGACGCGCAATGGCTCGTGCTACCGCTGCATGTCCTGCGGCTCGACCAGCGGCTGCTCGTAGGGCCTTTTATGGCTTCGCCCTGCAGAGTCCGGGGTGTCTCCATCAACGACGTGGTGGATTCGTACTGGATATTCTTAGCCCGAAATCACTACGACGCCCATTTGCAAAT
>DATNJE010000147.1:0-4698 GCA_035604095.1 Terriglobales bacterium | reverse complement strand
ATCAAGGGGCGTCCCAGACGGCGCAACAACGATAGTTCCCCGGTACCCAGGATCAGAATTATCCCCGCCGCCTGCACGGCAATCAGCCCGCCCCACCAGGCGAATGCTTCCCAATCGACGAATGCATCGTCTACCAATAGGAGGGCAATGACGTTGAGCGGCAGCAGTACGGCAAGGGTGTTGCGGAGGGCCGGTTCGCGCCACGCCCACGTCATCATCCATGCCCGTTCGCTGACCAGCAGAAGGACGAGCATCAGCATCAGGCGGGGGGAGCGTAGGCGCCAGGCCAGCAGGATGCCGGCGGCGGCGATGGCCAGCCCCATGTACCTTCCTCCGGGCGGCGCGAAAACGGTTCCCAGTTTCCAGGGCAGGAGAAGCGCGGCGGCGGCGAGCAGCAATCCATTGGGGATCACGAGCTGCCGCAAAGTTGAACGGATACCCGATTTCATGCGATCGCCGCGAGGCCGCCTGCGATTCGACGATACGTCTGCGACGCGGTCAGCAGGAATAACTCCCGAGGTTCGAACATCGGGCCGGTGGACGATCACAGGCAGTTCGTCTACCATCGCAGGCCGGGGGTGGGTGTGGCGCGTGCGTATCCCTGCGCTTGCAGCCCCAGCACAAGAGATCTGCCATGAGGGATCTGACACAAGGCTCGGTCACGCGGCACGTCCTGCACCTGGCGGTCTTCATGGCCGTCAGCATGGTCTTCCAAACACTGTATTACCTGGTGGACCTCTATTTTGTCTCGCGGCTGGGGAAAGAGGCGATCGCAGGAGTCGGCTTGGCCGGCAATTGGATGCTGATCGTGCTGGCGCTCACGCAAATGCTGGGCGTAGGCACGACCGTCCTGATCTCGCACGCGGCGGGACGCAAGGACCAGCCGCGGGCGCAGATGGTGTTCAACCAGTCATTCGTGCTGGCGCTGCTGGTGGGCGCTGGGGTCGTGGTGCTCGGTTACGTGTTCCGTCTGCCCTATTGCCGCTGGCTGGGCGCGGATCCGAAAACCGTACAGGACGGTGCTGCCTATCTGCTCTGGTTCGTTCCGGCGCTGGGATTGCAATTCGCGCTGATCTCCATGGCCTCGGCGTTGCGCGGGACCGGCATCGTAAAACCCACCATGATCGTGCAGGTGATCACGGTCGTCATAAATATCGTGCTGGCGCCGGTGCTGATCGCCGGCTGGGGCACGCACCATCCATTGGGAGTGAGCGGGGCGGCGCTGGCCACGCTCATCGCTATCGCCGTCGGCGTGTTGGCCATTACCGCGTACTTCGAGAAGCTGGAAAAATATGTCTCTTTCGACCGCTCCATGTGGGCTCCCCAGGTGAAGATCTGGAGAGAGATGCTCAATGTCGGGCTGCCCGCCGGCGGCGAGTTCGCCCTGATGGGGGTTTACATCGGGCTGGTGTACTGGATCATCCGCGACTTCGGCGCGGCGGCCCAGGCGGGATTCGGCATTGGCGGGCGCCTGATGCAGTCCATGTTCTTGCCGGTGATGGCGGTCAGCTTCGCCGCCTCGCCGGTAGCGGGGCAGAACTTCGGGGCCCGGCAGCCCGAGCGCGTGCGGCAGACGTTTTACTCGGCGGCGGGAATGAGTGTCGCTGCCATGCTGTCGCTCATGCTCATTTGCCAGATGTTTCCGGATGCGTTGATCCGCTTTTTCTCGCGCGAACCGCAGGTGATCGCCTTCGGGACGGACTACCTCCGCATCATTTCCTGGAACTTCGCGGGTATGGCGCTGATCTTCACCAGCTCCAGCCTCTTCCAGGCGCTGGGCAACACCTGGCCGTCGCTGGCAAGTTCAGCGCTTCGTCTGTTCATTTTCGCTGGTCCGGCGGCTGCGCTTTCGTTGCGGCCGGGGTTCACCATCCGCCAAGTCTGGTATCTCTCGGTGGCGACGGTGACGATCCAGGCGGTCAGCAATCTGGTGCTGCTGAACAGGGAGTTCCGCAGAAAGCTGACTTTCGCCGCTCCGCCGCCGATGGCCCAGGCGAGCGCGGCCGGCGAGTTGGGCTGATCCGCCATGTATGTATTAATAAATAGAGGAGAAAAGATCATGAAGAGAATGTCGATCGCCGCCCTGCTGGTTGGTGTTGCATTGCTGCTGCCTGCCCTGGCGCTGGCTCAAGCTATGTCGTCCGCGACCTCTACGGCCACTCCGCCCTCCCGTCCCTTCCATGACGGCCCGGTCTGGACCCTCACCTTCGTGCACACCAAGCCGGGACTGGGTCTCAAGTATATGGAGTACCTGGCCACCGAGTGGAAGAAGGAGCAGGACGCCATGAAAAAGGCAGGATTTATCCTCGATTACAAGGTCATCGGCGCCGAATCCCACAGTCCCACCGACTGGGACCTGATGCTGATGACCGAATACAAGGACCTGGCCACTCTGGAGGCCAACGAAGACAAGATGGAAGCCGTCGCCATGCAGGCGCTCGACATGAACGATCAGAAAATGCTTCAGGGATACCAGGAACGCTCGAGTTGGCGGGAGATCATCGGTGACCGCCTGGCGCGGGAGATCATCCTCGAACCCAAGTCGAAGTAAGCCGCTCTTTTAGAAGGCTTTCGGAGCCGACCGCCTGCAAAAAATAGCGACCGGATTCTCGCCTCACTGTGGAATGGCGCTCTCGTAAACCGGTGCTCCACAACCACTTACGGAAATAGAAATTGTTAATGGTTGGGATAAGAATTTTCTATTTCCCCGCCCCTGTGCAACACGGTAAGAGTTAAGGTTCGGCGCATGCTTGTCGCGGGTTTCGACGGCACACGGCCGTGATGTGTAGTTATGGGCAACACGATCATGAGAGCAATAATATCCAGGCGTACCGTTCTCCCATGGGTTTTCCTGGTGCTGGTGATCCTGGCCGGGGCGTTAACCACCGTGGCTGCCGCACAGGAGACCACTCCGGCGGTGGCGGACAGGCTCGCCAAGCTGGAGAAAGACGTAGCGCAGGCCCAGAGTTCCGGCGACAACGCCTGGATGCTCACCAGCTCGGCTCTCGTCCTCATGATGACCGGCCCCGGCCTGGCGCTTTTCTACGGCGGCTTGGTGCGCAAGAAGAACGTTCTGAGCACCATGATGCAGAGCTTCGCCCTGATGGCGATCGTGACCGTGCTCTGGGCCATCGTCGGCTACAGCCTTTGCTTCGCATCGGGGACGAGCTTTATCGGTGGCTTCGGGCACATCTTCCTGCGGGGGGTGGGCGCGGCGCCGGACGCCGATTACGCCGCCACCATCCCCCAGCAGAGCTACATGGTCTTCCAGTTGATGTTTGCCATCATCACGCCGGCCTTGATCACCGGCGCCTTTGCCGAGCGCATGAAGTTCAGCGCCATGGCGCTGTTCATGGTGCTGTGGTCCCTGATCGTGTACGACCCCATGGCGCACATGGTGTGGGGCAAAGGCGGCCTGCTGAATTCCAGCCTGGGCGGGCGCATCCCGACGCTCGATTTCGCCGGCGGCACGGTGGTGCACGTCACCTCCGGGGTTTCGGCGCTGGTGTGCGCGTTGTACCTCGGCAAACGCCTGGGATATCCCAAGGAATCGATTCTGCCGCACAGCGTGGTGCTCAGCTTCATCGGCGCCTGTCTGCTCTGGGTGGGGTGGTTCGGCTTCAACGCTGGGAGCGCGCTTGCCGCAGGAAGCCTGGCCACCAGTGCGTTCGTGGCCACGCACTTTGCCGCTGCTGCCGCCGTGGTTGGGTGGGGACTCGCCGAGTGGCTGCGCAATGGCAGACCCAGCGCGCTGGGCGCCATCTCGGGCGCGGTCGCCGGACTGGTTGCCATTACTCCGGCTTCCGGGTTCGTGGGCCCGATGCCCGCGCTCGCCATCGGCTTTGTCGCCGGCATCTTCTGCTATCTGATGGTCGCCAGGGTGAAAGCTGCCTTCGGCTACGACGACAGCCTCGATGCCTTCGGCGTCCACGGCGCCGGTGGGACCATCGGAGCCCTGCTGACCGGAGTCTTCGCCGCCAGCGCGGTGAATCCCGTCTTTAGAGACAGTGCGGGCCATCCGCGGGCGGTGGGCCTGATTGAAGGCAACGCTCACCAATTGTTGAATCAGTTGGTGGGGGTCGTGATCGCATGGTCCCTGGCGATCGTTGGGACCCTGGTGATCCTGAAGCTCGTCGACCTCATCGTAGGATTGCGAGTGTCGCCGGAGCAGGAAGTCCAGGGGCTGGACCTTTCGCAGCACGGTGAGGAAGGCTACAACCTGGAGTACTGAGAGAAAGTACCAAGTACCGAGTATCAGAACTCCCTATTGGGTACTTGCAACTTGGTACTTGGTACTGGTTTCGAGAACGGAGCGTCATGACCAAGATCGAGGCGATTATTCAGCCCTCCAAGTTCGAAGCGGTCAAGGACGGACTGCAGGAGATCGGCGTGGATGGAATGACGGTCAGCGACGTGCGCGGTCACGGCCGCCAGAAGGGCCACACCGAGGTGTATCGCGGCCGTGAATACACCGTGGACCTGGTGCCCAAGGTGAAGATCGAGATGGTGGTGCCCGATGACCTGGTGGAGAAGGCCATCCAGGCCATCCTGAGTTGCGCCAAGACCGGCAAGATCGGCGACGGCAAGATCTTCGTCTCCCGCATCGATGACGCCATCCGCATCCGCAACGACGAGCGCGGCCAGGGCGCCCTGTAGCGCTTCGCCGCACTTTCCTCGGCCCGCTGAACCGGCGCCGGG
>DATNJE010000146.1:0-7117 GCA_035604095.1 Terriglobales bacterium | reverse complement strand
CTGTACGCCAGCATCCTGTCGAACCCGAAGATTGCGTCGCAGCCGATCAACAGCATCGGAGCCATCGCGATGATCCTGGTCGCGATTTTGCTGTTCATCGCGGCGGCCGTGATCGCCTATGACGCCTGGCGCGCGTGGCGCAGGATCGGAGGAGAACGGCGGGCAGTGCAACCGGCGATGGCGCACGATTAGGCTGGGCGCGCTACCGCTTGTACCCGATCTTCCTGAGGAACTCCTTGCGCGCGGCAACGTCGCCCGGGCCTTCGACGCCCTTGGGCGCACTGCCGTCGATCACGCCCATGATGCCGCGGCCCTGCCCGCTCGCCGCAACAATCACTTCGACAGGATTGGCGGTCGCGCAGAAAATGGAGCACACCTCCGGGATGTTGCGGATTGCGTTCAGCAGGTTGATAGGGTAGGCGTTGCGAACGATGAGGACGAACACGTGCCCGGCGGCCAGCGCCTGCGCGTTGCTGACGGCGGCAGCCCGCAGTTCCTCATCGTTGCCTTCCGAGCGGGTCAGGCAGGGGCCGGAACTCTCGTTGAAGGCAACGCCGAACTTAGCCTGCGGCACCGTGCCGACCACGGCTTCGTAGATATCTTCCACCGTCTTGATGAAGTGCGATTGTCCCACGATGATGTTGGCGTCGGACGGAAATTCCATGCGCACGGAATCGAACTGCAGCATCGCAGTCTCCTTGCACCTGCCTAGGAAATGTACTCGCGGATGTACTCGTCGCGCGAGCGGGCCAGTTCCGCCGCGGTGCCGTCGAAGATCACCCGTGCCTCCTTCAGGATGAGGAAGCTGATGTTGGCCTCTACCTGTTCGCCTTTTTCGATCGGCCGCATGCGGTTGGCTTGCTTGTCGAAATAATGCGAAGCCATGATGAAGGCGTCCTGCAGGCGGTGGGTCACCAGCAGCGCGCTGGTGTGATAGACGTCGCGCTGCTTCACCACCAGCTCGATGATGGTGGTTGAGGTGATGGGGTCCAGGCCGGCGGTGGGGGAGTCGTAGAGCAGCACATCGGGGCGGGTGATGATGGCGCGGGCGATGGCCACCCGCCGCCGCATGCCTCCGGAGAGCTCCGAGGGGAACATGTCGATGGTGCGCTCCAGTTCGACGAAGCGCAAGGCTTCGCGCACCCGCGCTTCCACGTCCGCCTCTGGCGTGCCTTCCTCGATCAGCCGGTAGGCCACGTTCTCCTTGACGGTCATGGAGTCGAACAGGGCGCTTTCCTGGAACACCATCCCGATCTGGCGGCGCAGCGCGAACAACTCCTGCTCCCGCATGGCGGTGACGTCGTTTCCCAGGACGTAGATGTGCCCGCGGTCGGGCTTGAGCAGGCCGAGGGCCAGCTTGAGCAGCAGGGTCTTGCCGGTGCCGGCTACTCCCAGCATGATCTTGGTCTCGCCGTGCTCGAGGTGGAATGTGACGTCCTCCAGCACCCGGTTCTCCTCGAAGGCGAGGCTCACGTTGTCGAACACGATGATCTTCTGCGGGACGGGCTCAACCGCGAGCGCGCCGGCGGAGCTGGGAGCTAGAGGAGTGGACATGGGCGGGCTAGTCCAGCAAGGCCATCAGCAGCTTGGTGACGAAGAAGTCGGCCACCAGCAGCAGCACCGACGACGCCACCACCGCCTGCGTGGTGGAGCGGCCGACTCCTTGCGTGCCGCCTTTGGTGGTCAGGCCGAAATAGCAGCCCACCGTGGAGATGATGAAGCCGAATATGGTCGGCTTCAGCAGCCCCATGAAGACGTCGGCGAACCGCAGCTTCTCCCAGGCTGTGGTCCAGTATTGGGCGGAGTCCAGGCCGAGGATAAAGCGGCTCACCGCCCAGCCGCCCGCCAGCCCGACCAGATCGGAGATGATGGTCAGGAAGAACAGCATGGTCGCGGTGGCCACCACGCGCGGCGTCACCAGCTTCTTGGAGGGATCGGTGCCCAGGGCGCGCATGGCGTCGATCTGCTCGGTCACCACCATGGAGCCCAGCTCGCTGGCCATGCCGGAGGCGTTGCGCCCGGAGACCATCAGGCCGGTGAGCACGGGGCCGAGTTCGCGGACCATGGAAAGCGACACCAGTTGCCCGGTGAGGGAGAGCGAGCCGAATTGCTGCAGGGTGGCGGAAGTCTGCAGGGCCAGCACCGCGCCGGTGAAGAAGCCGGTCAGCACCACGATGGGCAGCGAGCCCACGCCGATCAGGTCCGCCTGCATCAGCGTGTCGGCGAGGTAGCGCGGGTGGCTGAAGAGGTTGGCGATGGAGCGCCAGGCGAGCACCGAGTAATCCTGGATCGCGAGGACCGACTGCTTCGTGTAGTCGACGGGCGAGATCAGTTCCATGGAAGCAAGCGAATATAGCAGAGGCGGCGCGCGGAAAAAAGCAGAGGAATTGCGGCGCTGTCACCGGCGCGGCCGGGTGCGCCAGGCAGTGGCTTCCCGCCGCTGGTTCATAGCCTAGCGGATGGGAAGCGCGTACATGAGCCCGCCGTGCGTCCAGAGATTGTTTGGACCGCGGGCCAGCTTCCTCACCGACCCCGAGCCGAGGTCGCGCTCGAAGATTTCGCCATAGTTGCCTACGGCTTCGATCACGCATGCAGCCCAGGCATCGTCGAGCCCGACAGATTGGCCGTAGCCGCGCTGGATGCCGAGCAGACGCCGGATCGCGGGATCATCGCTCTTTTTCATCGCGGCCAGATTCGCCTGCGTCACCCCGCTTTCCTCGGCTTGGATCAAAGCTTCGACAGTCCAGTTGACAATGGCAGCCCATTGCGGGTCGTCGAGGCGGTAGGTGGGGGCCAGCGGGTCTTTGGCGATGACGTCCGGCAGGATTTCAAAATTACGTGCCATGTTCTTAAAGGCAATTCGCTCGTAAGACAGTTGCGAGATGTCGGCACTGATGGCGGCGCAGTTGCGGGTGACGAATGCCGCTTCCATCTCTCCTTCTTCCGAGAAGGCAAAGGGGAGCCACTTGATCTTCTCGCGCGTCATGTAACCTTCCAACTGGGCCTCGATCTCGGTGCCACCGAGGAAACAGATTTTCTTGCCCGCAAGGTCCTTCGGGGAAATGATTCCCATGGTCCTATTCACAAGAAAGCCCTGATAGTCATAGAAGATGGGCCGCGCGAAGCCGAAGCCCGTGTTGGCTGTATTGACGAGATTCGGAGATCCTGTGGCGAGCAGCGCGATCTCGCCGGATTTGAGGGCCTTCAAGGCGTCCTGCTCGTCCCGGAAGGGCACCACAGTGAACTTAGCGTTGGGCCCGAGCACAGCCACTGCCAATGCCTTGCAGATGTCCAGGTCGAGAGCGGAGTGACTCCCATGTGCGTCTTGAGTGGAATACTCAGGCTCTTCGAGGTTGCTTCCGCAAGGGAGTGAACCGGCAGCTTTGATTCTCTCAAGGGTGGCGCCGGCCTGACCCATCGCTGTAATTCCGACCATCGACCATGCAATTGAAAATAACAGTATGGCAATTCTTCTCATGCGTCTCCTGTTCCTTCCAAACCCCATTCCTGGGCATGAGGGGAAGGATGCGGCGACCGGAGAGAAAATCCGGTCGCCGCTGAAAGGGGGTTCAGAAAACCTCTAGTTCGAAGGCCAGCCACCGTTATAGGGCACACCCGGGTTGGTGCTGGGACGAGGATTGAAGTCCGCCGGAGCCGAATCGATCAGTACCCCTTTGGCGATATCGGTCGGGGTGATGTGCAGGGCGCTGCAGCCGTGTCCCCCGGCGTGGGGCAGGCTCAGAACCTCAGCCCTCGGAATCATCGCGTAGCGGGCTGGCAACGGCGCCGCTCGACCGCTTAAGCGGGCATTGTCAAATGCAGAGAAGAGATTGCCGACGCCAGGAGTCTTGTCATCCGAAGGCCCAAGGTACTTCTGGCCGTAGGTCGCCTCGCCCTGAGCGCGAGCCGCGGCTTCGTCGGGAAGGTCAGCAAGCGGAGTCAGGTTGAAGAGCTGGTCGATGAATTTGATGATCGAGCCATGCTCGGTGGCTTCATGGGAGATGGCGTGGGCTACGCTATAGGGCGAGATCACGATCCCTGGAATGCGGGGACCCTGATCGAGGGCGTTTCCAACCGGATCGAAGGAGCGAATCTTCGGCTGAGTGTGGTCGTAGAGGCCATCGGTCTCATCGTAGGTGATGATAATGGCGCTCTCCTTCCAATACTTGCTGTTGGCGATCGCGTTGATGGAGTCAGCCAGAAGGGCCTCGCTGATCTGCGCGTCGGAGTAGCCAGGGTGGTCGTCATTGCCGGGGAAATCGGCCTTGACCGCCGGGCTGGGTGAGCGAGGAGTGAGGCCATCGAGGTTGCCATACCCGCCGCGGACGTAGAAGACACCACCTTCCTCGGGCAGCGCGTGGTCGCTGATCGCAGCATAGAAATCGCCGAGGCCCTTCAGGTGCGACTTGGTTTCGGCCGGGTTGTTGGCCTCATAGCCGAAGTACTGCGGGCCGTTGTGATGGGCGATGTAGTTGGCATACGTTGGGGTGCTGGTAGGATCGGTCGACTCGTGATCATAGCCTTCCTGGAACCAGCCCCAGTTTACCGGTTTGTTACGGTCGCCGGCGATCTTCGTGATGTCCTGTTGAACATCCAGAAGGTCGAAGGCGGGGTTCAGATCCTGGGCCGTGATGTTTTCAATCTGGTCTCCCATGAAGGAGAGCGGCAAACTTGCAAACGTAAGATTCGAGGCCGGGGTTGTGGTCTTCGGTTCACCGCTCTCGGTGGGCTGGAATACGGCATCGGCAAGATTACCCCAGTAGGGTTGTGGATCGCCGGTGACGGGCAGTTGCCCATTTGCGTATGTACCTGTACCCCCCAACGCAAGATTGGGATGCAGGACCCACTGTGTCATGCCCGATTGGCCGGCGATCATGGCGATGGCGTTTGGGGTCGAAGGCCCGATTACAGTGTCAAAGAAGTTGTCGAAAAGCGTGAAGCGATCCGCGTAGCGCCAAAGAAAGGGAGCGGTATCGCAGTCCACATGGCTGACGACCAGCTCGCCCTTTTGCACTTGCGCCCGGGTCGGGGCCGCTCCGGTATACGTTAGTCCATTGGCGCTCAGTGTTCCGCTCAGGCCTTCTTCAGTAAAGGCGTAGCGGTCGTTCTGGGCCTCGTTACTCGAATCCAAGTGCAGCTTGGCGTCGATGGCGGTGTGGCCGTGATTCACAGAGTCCGTGTCCTCCGGATAGAGCAATACCGTGTTGCCTTCTTTGTCGGTGATCGACTGGGGAATCAGGAAGGGGGAAATGGAACCGACCGAGCCGTCCGTCAAAACGATCGGCTGGACAAAGCCGGGAGTCTTGTCGGCGGGCTGAGAGAACAGACCACGGGCTCCGGGGTAGGTGCCGAAGTAGAAGTCAAAGGACCGGTTCTCCTGGAAGAGAACGAAAACGTACTTGATTTTCTTGCGGAGCAGGTGGAGTTTCTGGTCATGGGTGAGATAAGGCGAGTCCTCCACGCGACGCGTGTAGCGGGCGACTTCATCGCCTGACCTCGGAGCGATTTCGACAAGTTTCTTCTGGTCTTGGGCTAGCGTGGCGACGGGCTGCATCATCAACGCAGCCAGCATCAGGGAAGCGCAAAGCGCCTTCACCCATTCTTTGGTATGCATATTCTTTCCTCGCGTAAGTCGAAAGCTTTGTGCCATGCGGTTTTCGCCGGTGTTCCCCAGCCACCGCCAGAGTGGGTGGCGATCCGGCGAGGAAATATTTCCGAGGCCATGGGATAACAGAGGCATGTGAATGTGGGGTGAAAGGTTGATGAAGATCTTGCGCAAGACGAACGATGTCATCCACAATGCGCGAGATTTGGACGCGCGCCCGGAACCGCCGGAGCTACCCAGGCCGGTTGTGCGCGTCGCCAGCGCGAAATTTCGGTGGGACTACTCCCGGCCCTTGCGCTTGATCTCGATGTTGAGGCGCTTGATCTTCTGATTGAGGGTGGAGAGCGGGATGTGGAAGCGGTCGGCGGCCTCGGTCTGGTTCCAGTTGCAGCGCTCCAGCATGTTGACGATGATGCGGCGCTCGCAGTCCTCGACGATGTCGAACAGGCTGGCGTCGGGGCTGGAGTCGAAGACGCGCGCCGCGGCGTCGCGTCCGGTGACGCTGGGCGGCAGCAGGTCGGCGCCGATGGTCGCTCCCGAGGAGAGCACCACCGCGCGCTCCACCACGTTCTCCAGCTCGCGCACGTTGCCGGGCCAGTCGTAGTCCATGAGCGGGCGCAGGGCATCGGTGGAGACCTGCTTGGGCGGATGGCCGTTCTCAGCGCAAAACCGCTGCAGGAAGTGCTCCACCAGCAGCGGGATGTCCTCGCGGCGGTTGCGCAGCGGCGGCAGTTCGATGTTGATAACGTTCAGGCGATAGAACAGATCTTCGCGGAAGCGGCCTTCCTGCACCAGTCGCTTGAGGTCCACGTTGGTGGCGGCGATCACGCGCACATCCACCTGCAACTCGTGCACGCCGCCCAGGTGCATGAACTTGCGGTCCTGCAGCACGCGCAGGATCTTGGCCTGGGTCTCCAGGCTCATGGTGCCGATCTCGTCCAGGAACAGGGTGCCGCGGTCGGCCACCTCGAACAATCCCTTCTTGGAGACGACGGCGCTGGTGAAGGCGCCTTTGACGTGGCCGAAGAGCGTGGATTCCAGCAGGTCAGTAGGCATGGAGCCGGCATTGACCGGCACGAACGGCCGGTCCTTGCGCGGGGAGTTCATGTGGATGGCCTTGGCGATCAGCTCCTTGCCGGTGCCGCTCTCGCCCTGGATCAGGATGGTGGAGCGGCTGGGCGCAACCTGACCCACCAAGTCGAGGATGCGCAGCATGGGATCGCTCTTGCCCACGATGTTCTGGAAGTTGTAGCGCTGCTTGAGGGCGCGCTTGAGCTGAACGTTCTCTTCCTCGACCCGGCGGCGGGCGATGACGGCGCGCACGTCGGCCAGCAGCTTCTCGTTGTCCCAGGGCTTCTGGATGAAGTTGGCGGCGCCGGCCTGCATGGCGTTGACGGCGTTCTCCACTGTGCCGTAGGCGGTAATCATGATGACGGCGAGCTGCGGGTCGCGCTCGCGGATCTCGGCCAGCACTTCCAAACCATTCTTGCCGGGCAGGGCCAGGTCGAGCAG
>DATNJE010000145.1:0-4503 GCA_035604095.1 Terriglobales bacterium | reverse complement strand
GCGGGACCGTGCATGTGGAGCACAGCCTGTCTCGCTTGGGCGCCGAGCGCCTCTGGGAACTTTTGCACACGGAATCCTACGTACCCTGCCTGGGCGCGGTGACCGGCAACCAGGCCATCCAGATGGTCAAGGCGGGACTGAAGGCCATCTACGTCAGCGGCTGGCAGGTCGCCGCCGACACCAACAATGCCGGCCAGATGTATCCGGACCAGAGCCTTTATCCTTCCGATAGCTGTCCTAATCTGTGCCGGCGCCTGAACCAGGCGCTGATGCGCGCCGACCAGATCCACCATTCCGAAGGGCAGAACCACATCAACTGGTTCGCTCCGCTCATTGCCGACGCCGAAGCCGGCTTTGGCGGCCCGCTCAATGCCTTCGAGCTGATGAAGCAGATGATCGAGGCGGGCGCCGCGTGCGTCCACTTCGAGGACCAGCTCTCCTCGGCCAAGAAGTGCGGCCACCTCGGCGGCAAGGTGCTGGTGACCACTACGGAGAACATCCAGAAGCTGGTCGCGGCCCGCTTTGCCACCGATGTGCTCGACGTTCCCACCATGGTGATGGCCCGCACCGACGCCAATGGCGCGCGCCTGCTCACCTCCAACGGCGACCCGCGCGACCACGAGTTCATCAGCGGCGAGCGCACCTCGGAGGGTTTCTTCCGTTATCGGGGCGGAATTGAGGCGGCTGTCGCCCGCGGCCTGGCTTACGCGCCCTACGTGGACATGCTCTGGTGCGAAACCTCCGAGCCCAACCTGGAGGAAGCGGAGATATTTGCTGACGGCATCCTGAGCAAGTTCCCCAAGATGCTGCTGGGCTACAACTGCTCGCCTTCGTTCAACTGGAAGCGCAAGCTGGACGAGGCCACCATCGCCCGCTTCCAGCCCGAACTGGCGGCCATGGGATACAAGTTCCAGTTTGTTACCCTGGCGGGCTTCCACTCGCTCAACCTGGGCATGTTCGAACTGGCTGGGGCCTACCGCGACCGCGGCATGACGGCCTACTCCGAGCTGCAGCAGCGCGAGTTCGCAAACGCCGAGCACGGTTACGACGCGGCCAAGCATCAGCGCTTCGTCGGCACCGGGTACTTCGACCAGATCACTCATGTGGTCGGCCAAGGCATGGCGTCGACCACGGCGCTGACTGGCTCGACCGAAGAAGAGCAGTTCACCACCGCAGCCCCCAAGCCGGTAAACGGCAACGGGCGCTGCGAGGCTGCGATCCCGGCCCTGTGCGAACATCGTCCGATCAGCAGCCCCTGCGTTGTCTGCAACCTAATGCCCTGTCCGTAGAAGGGTAGAAAACAATCAGGGCACGGCTTTCGGGCCGTGCCCATTTTCTTGCTAGCGGGAATTACAATGACGGTCTCGAAAGCTGGGAGGCCCTGCATGAGTTCCTCATCGCGAGTCAAGGTGGCGGCGGCGCAACTGGGATCGATTCTGTTCGATGTTCCAGCAACTCTTCGTAAGGTCGAGCAGACCTGCCGGCAGGCGGCGCGGGCGGGCGTTCGCCTAGTGGTGTTTCCCGAGGCGCTGCTGGGCGGATATCCCAAGGGCGTGAATTTCGGCTCCAAGGTTGGCAGCCGCAGCGATGCCGGCCGCGACCTCTTCCGCCGCTACTGGGATGCGGCCGTGGTCTGCCCCGGACCGGAGACCGAGCAGATCGCTGCCTGGTCGAACGACCTCGACCTGCACCTCGTGATCGGGGTGATCGAGCGCGATCAAGGAACGCTTTACTGTTCCACGCTGATCTTTGTGCCTGGCAATGGGTTGGTGGCCAAGCACCGCAAGCTGATGCCGACCGGCAGTGAGCGCCTGATCTGGGGCTTCGGCGACGGCTCAACCATGCCGCTGGTGGACACCGAGATCGGCCGCCTGGGCTCGGCCATTTGCTGGGAGCACTACATGCCCATGTTCCGCCAGTATCTCTACGCCGGCGGCGTGCAGATCTGGTGCGCCTCCACCGTCGACGAGCGCGAGATGTGGCGGGTGAGCATGCGGCACATCGCGTACGAAGGGCGCTGTTTTGTGGTGAGCGCCTGCCAGTACTTCACCCGCGCCGACTGCCCGCCCGATTTCGAACCGATCCAGGGCAATGCGCCGGACACCGCGCTGATCCAGGGCGGCAGCCTGATCGTCTCTCCGTTCGGGGAAGTGCTGGCCGGACCGCTCGAAGGCGGCGAGGGCCTGGTCACGGCCGAGATCGATCTCGACGAAATCGCGCGCGGCAAGTTCGACCTCGACGTGGCCGGTCACTACTCGCGGCCGGATGTCTTCAGGCTGACGGTCGATGTGGCGGCCAAGCCCGCAGTCGCGGCAGAAAACGGGGGGCTATCCGTGCTGCGGGTTTCATCGCCGGAGCGGGCATCATCACTCGGCTAGCGCCGACAAGGAGATTCAACCAGCTATGAAGATCGCTTTCATCGGAATCGGCGCCTTGGGAGGCTACTTCGGTGGCCGCCTGGCGAAAGCCGGCAACGAGGTTGTCTTTATCGCCCGCGGCGCCACGCTCGAAGCGCTGCGCAAGAACGGCCTGCGCGTGGAGAGCCCGCTCGGCGATTTTGCGCTCCCGCAGGTGCATGCCACCGACGACCCTGCGAGCGTGGGACAAGTTGATGCCGTCTTCGTCACCACCAAGGCCGAGCAGGTGCCGCAGGTCGCGCCGCAGATCCGCAGCCTGATCGGACCGGAGACCATGGTCGTCCCGCTGCAGAACGGCGTGGAGGCCTACGATCAATTGGCGGCTGCGCTCGGTCCGGAGCACGTGCTGGGCGGGATGTGTCACGTCATCGCCTTTGTCACCGCGCCCGGAGTAATCCGCCACGGCGGATTGACTCCGGTGATCACCCTCGGGGAGTGGAACAACACGCGCACGCCGCGCCTGGAGAAGCTGGTGGCGTGCCTGAAAGCCACCGGGATGGAGGTTCGAGTCCCGGAGAACATTCAGGTGGCGCTGTGGGAGAAGTTTGAGTTCATCGCCTCGTTCGGGGGCGTGGGCGGAGTCACGCGGGCGCCGATCGGCGTGATCCGCAGCCTGCCCGAAACCCGATCCCTACTGGAGCGCGCGCTGCAGGAGATCGTAGGCCTAGCGAACGCCTGCGGCATCCCGGTGCCTGATCAGTCCGTAGCAAACACGCTGAAGTTTATCGACTCGCTGCCGCCCGACGGCACCGCCTCGATGCAGCGCGACGTCGTGGCCGCACGGCCCTCGGAACTCGAAGCGCAGAGCGGGGCGATAGTCCGGCTGGGACGCGCCAGGAAGTTCCCCACCCCCGTCCACGAATTCATCTACCACGCGCTGCTGCCCGGCGAGCTGCGGGCCCGGGGCAAGATTTCTTCTTGAGCGCCGCATCTCTGGGTCAGTGGTTGTCGGCTGCCGTCGTGGCCTGCAAATCGGACTGTAGCAATGTGCTCCGCACCTTCGCGGAAAAATCGTCGACAGCCAGGGGGCGGCTGAAGTAGTACCCCTGGACTTCATCGCAATTATGTTGTCGCAAGAACAACATTTGCTCTGCGTTCTCGACGCCCTCAGCGATGACCTTGAGATTAAGGCTCTTGGCCATGCTGATGATGGTGCCGGTGATGGCGGCGTCATCCGGATCAACCGTGATATCGCGCACAAACGAACGATCGATTTTCAATTTGTAGACGGGCAAATGTTTCAGGTAGCTGAGGCTGGAATATCCCGTCCCGAAGTCGTCGATGGACAGGTTTACCCCCATCTCGTTTAACTCCTGCAATACAGAAAGTGTTACGTCTGCGCTGGAGAGCAGCAGGCCTTCTGTAAGCTCCAGTTCGAGGTATTGAGCCGGGAGACCGGTTTCGTGCAGCACTCTTCGGATAAGTGCCGGAAAACTCTCCTGGCGGAACTGGACAGCGGAGACATTGACGGCGACGGGCAGCGGGGGAAGGCCTTCGTCCTGCCATCGCCGCGCCTGGGCACAGGCGGTCTTGAGCACCCATTCGCCGATAGGCATGATTAGCCCGCTGTTCTCGGCAATCGGTATGAACTTGTCGGGCGGGACAAGACCCAGGCGTGGGTGCTGCCAGCGCAGGAGCGCTTCTGCCCCGGTGATTTTCCCTGTGGCCACATCCCACTGCGGTTGATAAACCAGGAAAAGTTCTTTGCTCTCGATGGCCAGTCGCAAGCTGCTTTCCAGGGTCAGCCGTTCCACCGCCCGGCTGTTCATCTCCTGGCTGAAGAACTGGAAGTTGTTCCGCCCATTTTCCTTGGCGCAATACATGGCGGCATCCGCGTTCTTGATCAGGGCTTCGCCGTCGCGGCCGTGGTCGGGAAATACGCTGATGCCGAGGCTGCAAGTGGCGCTGAGCGAATGGCCTTGAACCATGAACTCCGTACTCATTGTCTTCATGAGGCGATCTGCGGCGACGGCTGCGCCGGCTACATCCTTTATGCCAGTCAGCACCACCACGAACTCGTCGCCGCCTAACCGGGCCACGGTGTCCTGTTCGCGCGCCCAGTTCTTGAGGCGCTCGGCGACCTCCT